>NZ_PGFF01000001.1:3300000-3494536 GCF_002797715.1 Diaminobutyricimonas aerilata
GCGGATGCCGTTCTTCCTCTACTCGCTCGAGGAACTGCGCTGCGACCTGACCGCGTTCCGCGAGGCCGTCGCGATCGAACGCCGGCTCGCGGCATCCGAGACCCCGCTCGACGACGCCGACACCGTGCTGCTCGAACGGGCGAAGCTCGTGCAGTACGCCGTGATCTTCGACCGCATCTTCCGCTTCGCGATCACCGGCTCCCGCGTGCGCAACTACGACGGGCTCGGCGGGCAGCTGCTGTTCGCGTGGCTGCACCAGCACCACGTGCTGCACTGGACCGACACGAAGCTCACCTTCGACTGGCCCGAGGTGGCGGATGTCGTGATCGCCCTCGGCGAGCGGATCGAGGAACTGTACTGGCGCTCGATCGACCGGCCGAAGACCGCCCACTGGCTCGCCGCGTACGAACTCGTGTCGTCGACGCTCACCCCGCACCCGGCGTCCCGCTGGGCCGTGCGCGACCTGCCCCTCGACGGGCCGCCGAAGGGATTGACCGACGCCGTGCTCGACGACGAGTTCCCGTTGTCGATGTTCTACGAGGCGCTGAGCAAGAAGATGGCCGACGTGATCGCCTCGACCGCGGGCATCACCGGTCGGAGCTGAGGTCGTGACGACCGGCGCCGAAAGCCCCGTATCGGGCCCCGATGCGGGGCCTTCGGCGCCCCTCGCTGCGGGCCGCGTCGTCGTCGTCACCGGCGCGACCGGCGACGCCGGCCGCGCGGTGTGCGCGCGACTCGTCGCGGCGGGCGCGCGCGTCGTCGCGGTCGGCACGGATGCGGGCCGACTCGCGTCCGTGCCGGCCGAGGCGCGCTTCGTCGCCGATCTCACCGATGCGGATGCGGCGGGCACCCTCGCGAGCCGGGTCGCCTCCGAGGTGGGCCCCGCCGATGGGCTCGTGCACCTCGTCGGCGGCTGGCGCTCGGGCAACGACGAGGCCGCCTGGAGCGACCTCGAACCGCGCCTGCTCGGGACCCTGCGTCACGCGACCCTCGCCTTCCACGACCAGCTCACCGCATCCGAGGCCGGTCGACTGGTGATCGTCGGCAGCACCGCGGCGGAGCGGCCCACCTGGAGCGGCGCCGCCTACGGCGTGCTGAAGGCAGCGGCGGCCTCGTGGGTGTCGGCCGTCGCCTCCGGGTGGCGCAAGGCGGAACGCGCCGCGGCCGTCACGTTCGTGGTGCGCTCGCTCGGTGACGGCGGCACGCCGCACGCCGCCCTCGCCGACGCGGTCGCCGCGCTGTGGGACACCCCCGCGACGGAGTCGAACGGACGCAGCATCCCCCTCGTGACGGATCACTGACGCGCGCATCCCCGGATACCGTGGCGGGGTGAGCACTTCCGCGACCGACGCACCCGGCGACGACTGGCGCCGCCCCGCGCCGGATCGCGCCGCGCTCCGCACCGACGCCCTCGTCGCGGCGCTGCTCGCGGTGGGCACGACGGTGAGCTGCCTGCTGTACGCCCGCGCCGGCTTCTACGAAGACGAAATCGCCCCGGTGTGGATGTGGGCGGTCTACGTCGTCGTGATGAACGCACCGCTCATCCTGCGCCGCCGGTTCCCGCTCACGGTCGTGCTCGTGCTCGCCGTCGGGTTCTACCTGTCGCAGGCGCTGCGGGTGCCGGAGCTGCTGTTCTCCAACATCTGCCTGTTCCTGGCGTTCTACTCCGCGGGCGCGTGGTCGAATCAGCGCCGCCTGTCGCACGTGACCCGCGCCGCGATCATCGTCGGGATGTTCGCGTGGCTCTTCGTCGCGCTCATCGCGGAGGCGCCGGAGGCGCTGCTCACCGCGGACGGACTCATCTCGCCGTACGCGTCGTTCGGACTCGTGCAGATCGTGATGAACGTGCTCTATTTCGGCGCGGCGTACGTGTTCGGCGAGCGCGCGTGGAACACCGCTCGGGACCGCGAGGCTCTCGAGCTGCGGACCGCGGAACTCGCCGCGGAACGCGAGCGCACGGCGGCGCAGGCCGTGGCGCTGGAACGGGTTCGGATCGCGCGCGAACTGCACGACGTCGTCGCCCACCACGTGTCGGTGATGGGTGTGCAGGCGGGCGCCGCGCGACGCCTGCTCGCGACCGACAGCGACCGCGCCGCCGAGGCGCTCACGGCCATCGAGGGCAGCGCCCGCGAGGCGGTCGACGAACTGCACCGCATGCTCACGACCCTGCGCGACGACGGCACGGACGCGGCACCGATCGCGCCGAGCACGCGCGGGGTCGACCAGCTCGGTGAACTCGTGCACGACGCGGAATCGGCGGGACTCCCGGTGCGGTTCACCGTCGTCGGCGAGCCGCGCCCGGTGCCCGGGACGATCGGCGTCACCGTCTTCCGCATCGCGCAGGAGGCCATCACGAACACGCTCAAGCACGCCGGCGCCGGCGCGGAGGTCGACATGCGACTACGGTTCCTGCCCGACTCGATCGAGATCGAGGTGGTCGACGACGGCACCGGTTCGCGCACGCGCTCGAACGGCTCCGGTCTCGGGCACATCGGGATGCGGGAGCGCGTCGCCGCGGTCGGCGGCGCCCTCGAGATCGGCCCGCGCAGCCGCGGCGGTTTCCTCGTGCGGGCGCGACTGCCGTTGGGAGCGCAGTCGTGACCGACATCCGGGTGCTGCTCGCCGACGACCAGGATCTCGTCCGCGGTGGATTCCGGGTGATCCTCGAGACGGAGCCCGGTATCGCGGTCGTCGGCGAGGCACGCGACGGGGTCGAGGCGGTGCGTCTCGCCGACGAGCTGCGCCCCGACGTGATCTGCATGGACGTGCAGATGCCGAACCTCGACGGGCTCGAGGCGACCCGCCGCATCCGCGACTCCGGCAACCCGGCCGCGGTCGCCATCCTCACCACCTTCGACCGCGACGACTACCTGTTCGAGGCGCTGAGCGCGGGCGCGAGCGGCTTCCTGCTCAAGAACGCGTCACCCGAGAAGCTCATCGAGGCGGTGCAGTCGCTCGCGGCGGGCGACGCCCTCCTGGCGCCGGATGTGACACGGCGCGTGATCGAGCGGTTCGCGGGCGGCCCGATCAGCGGCGCCGTGCCGAGTCCGGCGGTCGACGACCTCACCGACCGCGAACTCGAGGTGCTCGGACTCGTCGCGCGCGGCATGAGCAACGCCGAGATCGCGAAGCACCTGTTCCTCGGCGAGGCGACCGTGAAGACGCACGTGTCGAAGGTGCTCATGAAGCTCGGCCTGCGCGACCGCATCCAGGCCGTCGTGTTCGCCTACGAGCACGGCATCGTCGTTCCCGGCGCCTGAGCGCCCCTGCTGGACCCCGCTGGTCGAGTAGACGCGCGAAGCCGCCGTATCGAGACCCGGCCGCGGGAAACCCGACAGCGGGATCCCTGATGGAGGTCTCGATACGGGCGCCAGGGCGCCCTACTCGACCGGCGACCTCCACCCGCACGGCGGACGCCACCCGCGCGCCGCTCCCCCGTGCGGCGGAGGCGGGGAACACCCGCCAGGCGGATGCCCGCCGCGCCGGGCATCCGTAGCGTCGTTGTCGTACGCGAGGTCCGACGAAGGAGCACCCATGCTGCAACTGGACGGAATCAACAAGAGGTTCGGCGATCGCGCCGTGCTGAAGGACGTGAGTTTCACCGTCGGCCCCGGCCGCCTCACGGGATTCGTGGGCGGCAACGGTGCCGGCAAGACGACGACGATGCGCATCGTCCTCGGCGTGCTCAACGCCGACAGCGGCACCGTCACCCTGGACGGCAGCCGCCTCGGCCCCGCCGACCGGCGCCGGTTCGGCTACATGCCGGAGGAGCGCGGGCTGTACCCGAAGATGAAGGTGCTCGAACAGATCGTCTACCTCGGCCGCCTGCACGGCATGGCGCAGCGCGACGCGACCGACAGCGCGAACGCGCTGCTCGAGCGGCTCGGGCTCGCCGAGCGCCTGAACGACACCGTCGAGAGCCTGTCGCTCGGCAACCAGCAACGCGCTCAGATCGCGGCGGCACTCGTGCACCGGCCCGAGGTGCTCGTGCTCGACGAGCCGTTCTCCGGCCTCGATCCGATGGCGGTCGAGACGGTGCTCTCGGTGCTGCAGGATGTCGCCGCATCCGGTTCGCCCGTGCTGTTCTCGAGCCACCAGCTCGAGGTGGTCGAGCGCCTCTGCGACGACCTCGTCGTGATCGCCGACGGTGCCATCCGGGCGAGCGGGTCGCGCGAGAAGCTCCGCGCCGACAACTCCCGGTCGCAGTGGGAGCTGCTCACCGGGACCGACGCGGCGTGGGTGCGGGATGTGCCCGGCGTGACCGTGGTCGAGTTCGACGGCGGCTACGCCGTCTTCGAGGCCGACGAGACCGTCGCCCAGACCGTGCTGCGCCGTGCGATCGAGAACGGACCGGTGGCGAGCTTCGCCCCGCGCCGCCCCACGCTCACCCAGATCTTCAAGGAGGTCGTGTCATGACCGACACCAACGTCGGATTCCGTCAGACGGTCGCGCTGGTCGCCGGCCGCGAGATCCGCATGCGGCTGCGCAGCAAGGCGTTCGTCATCTCGGCGGGCATCCTCATGCTCGTCGTGCTCGGCTCGATCATCCTCAGCAGCGTGCTCTCGCGGAACGCGTCCGACACGTCCGTCGCGGTCGTCGGCGCGGCGCAGGAGGTCGTGACGGATGCGCCGGGTCTGGATGTCACGGAGGCGGCCGACGTCGAGGAGGCCGAACAGCTCGTGCGTGACGGCGACGTCGAGGCGGCGATAGTGCCGAACGAGGAATCACCGGTCGGCGTGCGGATCATCGCGCTCGACGACGCCCCCGGCGGCGTCGTGCAGGCGCTGAGCATCAGCCCCGAGGTGGAGCTGCTCGTCACCGACGGACCGAATCCGCTGCTCGCCTACTTCGTCGCGTTCGGGTTCGGCATCGTGTTCTTCATGTCCGCGCTGACGTTCGGTTCGACGATCGCGCAGAGCGTCGTGGAGGAGAAGTCGACCCGCGTGGTCGAGATCCTCATGTCGGCGATCTCGTCCCGCGCGCTGCTCGCCGGCAAGGTGCTCGGCAACAGCGTGCTCGCCTTCGGTCAGGTGATCCTGATCGCCCTCGTCGCGATGATCGGCTTCATGGTGACGGGCCAGTCGGTGATCGTCGACGGCCTCGGGCCGGCCATCGCCTGGTTCGTCGTGTTCTTCGCGATCGGGTTCGTGCTGCTCGCGGCACTGTTCGCGGCGAGCGCCGCCCTCGTCTCCCGTCAGGAGGACATCGGCTCGGTCACCTCGCCGGTCACGACGCTCATCATGCTGCCGTACTTCGCCGTCATCTTCTTCAACGACAACCCGGTGGTGATGAGCGTGATGTCGTACATCCCGTTCTCCGCCCCCGTCGGCATGCCGGTGCGGATCTTCCTCGAGCAGGCGCAGTGGTGGGAGCCGCTCGTGTCGCTCGTGATCATGGTGGTCACCACGGTGGTCGTCGTCATCATCGGCTCGCGGATCTACGGCAACTCGTTGCTGCGGATGGGCGGCCGCGTGAAGCTCGGCGAGGCGCTCAAGAGCTGACCGCATCCGCCCGTAACGGCGCCCCGGACCCGCGTGGTCCGGGGCGCCGTCGCGTTGGGGGGCGGTCGCGGTGCGCTCGGCCGCGTCGGGGCCGCGTTCCGCTACTGGTTCGTGCTCGCGCGCCGGTTCTTCGTGGCGCGCGAGCACGTTTCTGCAGCTCGACGCGCGACGATGGCGCCAGTTGCAGGAGGTGGCGCCCGTCGCGCCAGGCGCCGTCCCTGGAAGTGGCGCCGAGGCGGACGCGCGAGGCGGGGCGGGGCGGATGCGCGGGCGCCGTCGGGCGCGAACCGTGCCGCGCCCTCGTGCGCGAACCGGGTCGCGCGGTCGGGGAGGATGGGAGGGTGACCGAACGCCTGCACGATCCCGCCCGCAAGGGCTTCGCCTCCGACAACTACGCGGGGGTGCACCCCGAGGTGCTCGCCGCACTCGCCGCGGCCAACGAGGGGCACCAGATCGCGTACGGCGAAGACGTGTACACCGCCCGGATGCACGAGGTCGTGCGCGCCGAGTTCGGGGACCGTGCCGACGTGTTCCCGGTGTTCAACGGCACCGGCGCGAACGTGCTCTCACTCACCGCGCTCATGCCGCGCTGGGGTGCCGTCATCGCCACCGGAACGGCGCACATCCACACCGACGAGGCGGGCGCGCCCGAGCGGGTGAGCGGGCTCAAGCTGCTCACGGTGCCGACCCCCGACGGCAAGCTCACGCCCGAACTCATCGCCACCGAGGCATGGGGATGGGGCGACGAGCACCGCGCCCAACCCCTCGCGGTGAGCATCACCCAGACGACCGAACTCGGCACCCTGTACACACCGGATGAGGTGCGCGCGATCGCCGACTACGCGCACGAGCACGGCATGGCGCTGCACATGGACGGCGCCCGCATCTGGAACGCGGCCGCCGCGCTCGGCGTGCCGCTGCGCGCATTCACGGCGGACGCCGGCGTGGACATCCTGAGCCTCGGCGGCACGAAGAACGGGCTGCTCGGGGCGGAGGCCATCGTCGTCATCGAGCCGGACCGCGCCCCGGGGCTGCTGTACCTGCGCAAGCTCAGCATGCAACTCGCGAGCAAGATGCGGTTCATGAGCGCGCAACTGCTCACCCTGTTCGACGACGGGCTCGGCATCCGCTCGGCCGCGCACGCGAACGCGATGGCCGCCCGGCTGCGCGACGCGCTCGAACGGCTCGTCGCCGACGGCGCGATCGACGGGCTGTCGTTCTCGCAGCCGACGCAGGCGAACGCCGTGTTCGCCGTGCTCGCGAACGACGTCGCCGACCGCATCCGCGAGCGGGTGCGCTTCTACGACTGGGATCGCGCGGCCGGCGAGGTGCGCTGGATGTGCGCGTTCGACACGACCGAGGCCGACGTCGACGGATTCGTCGAGATCGTGCGCGAGGAACTCACCCGCGCCTGAACGCCGGCGCGAAGGGCGAGCGCGGCGTGCACTCGCCCTTCGCGTGCTCAGCCCGTGATGTCGCGCACTCGCAGCACCACGGCGGATGCGGCGACGAGCAGGGCGCTCGATCCCCAGAGCAGCACGAGCCCGGGTCCGTCGGCGCCGTTCGTCAGCGGCTGCTCCTGGTAGGCCCACGAGTACGGCGACGCGGCCCGCACCCATTCCGCATCCGCCACCTGGTTGGCGATCGCGTTGAGCACGTAGCCCACGACCGCCACGCCGGCGCCCGCGGCGGTGGCGAGGATGCGGCGACCGGTCGACGCCCCGACCAGCAGCGCGACCGCGCCGGAGAGGAACGTCAGCCCGAGGAGAGCCGCCACGGCGGCGAGCAGGGCGCCCGGATCGATGTCGAGTTGGGACGGATCATCCAGCGCGAGCACGATGACGAAGGCGACGAGGCCGAGCCAGAGCAGGCGCGCGAGCACGGCGAGCGCCGACTCGAGCGCGTACTGGGCGCGCCCGACGCCGTGGGCGAGCGTGAGCTCCAGCCGCCCCGACTCCTCGGCGCCGGCGATCGCGCCCGACCCCCACGAGGTCGCCGCGATGACGAGCAGCAGGAACCCGATGAGCCCGAAGAAGGTGCCCTGCACGTATCCGGGACCCGAGGAGATCTGTTCGTAGCCGAGCGTCTTCACGAGCTCACGCGGCATGCTGTCGATGATCTGCTGCATCTCGCCGTTGCCGCCGATGCTCGGGAAGAGCGGCAGATACAGCAAGAGTGCCGCCGCGACGCCGAGGGTCCACGCGATCAGGGAGCGCCAGCTGTCGCCGAGGGCGCGGCGGAACACGGGAAGCGCCTCACGCACGGCGCACCTCCTCCCGTCCCTCGGAGGGACCGTAGAGCTGCAGCACCGACTCCTCGAGGTCGCGGGACTCGAGGTCGAGGTCGAGCACCCGGAGGGCCGCGAGCGCCTTGACGAGCGGGTCGATGTCGCCGTCGATCGTCGCCGAGACGTGGAGCGAGGTGTCCGCGGGATGGATCGCGAGCTCGCGGAGCGCGGGCACCCGCTGCAGGGTCGTCCTCACGCCCTCCTCCGTACCCGCGATCCGTGCCCGCACGTGCCGGACCCGGCCGAGTCGCAACGACGACACGTCACCCTCGGCGACGATGCGGCCGGAGCTGAGCACCGCCACCTGGTCGGCGGTCTGCTGGATCTCGCTCAACACGTGGGAGCTCAACAGCACGGCCTGTCCGTTCGCGCGCGCCTCGCGCACCATGCTGAGGAACTCGCGCTGCACGAGCGGATCGAGTCCACTCGTCGGCTCGTCGAGCACGAGCAGTTCCGGGCGGTGCATGAACGCCTGGATGAGTCCGAGCTTCTGCTTGTTGCCCTTCGAGAGCGTGCGCACCGGGCGGTTCAGGTCGAGCCCGAGCCGCTCCGCGAGCGCGTCGATGGTTCCCGGGGCGACGGGGCCGCTGATCCGGGCGTAATGCCGCAGGAGGCTGCGGCCGCGCACCCGCCCCTCGAGACGGAGTTCGCCGGGAACGTACCCGATCCGGCGCCGCAGTGCCGGGCCTCCATCGCGGGGAGATCGCCCGAGCACTCTGGCCGTGCCGGAGGTCGGCCGGATGATGTCGAGCAGCATTCGGAGGGTGGTCGTCTTTCCGGCGCCGTTGGGTCCGATGAGACCGAAGACGGTGCCGGGTTCGACCGTGAGGGACACGCCGCGCACCGCGTGATGTGCGCCGTAGCGTTTCGTCACGTCGACGAGTTCGATTGCAGGGGACATCCCTGCTCCTTTCAGGTGGAGAAGTGGTTCCGAAGGTTCAGACCGCCGCGCCCGCGGGCGGGTCGGGGTCTTGGTTCGGATCGTTCTCGCCCTTGTCGGAGCGGGGTCCGCTCGTGCGCTGGAGCGCGTCGCGCGCGCCGTCGAGGTAGCGGTCGTCGGTGTACAGGCCGTGTGTGTAGAGATCGAGGATGGGCAGGGTCGCGCGGCGCAGGGCCGCGCCGTCGAGCCGGCTGACGTCGAACGCGCGGGCCAGCTGACGCTGCATGACGAGCGGTGCGACGCCGTACAGCGTCAGGAACAGGGCGATGACGTCGCGGTCGAGGGGTTCCCGCATGATCCCGGCCTCGACCTGCTCGTCGACCATCGACCTCGTGAGGCCGAGCAGCTTGTCGAACAGCTCGTCGGCGCTTTCGGACGGTGCCGTGAGCATGCGCGCGAGGTAGTCGATGAGCGGCGCGAACCTCTCGGTGTCGCCGAACCAGCGGGCGATGGCACCGGCCGTGTCGCTGTGCAGCAGTTCCTCTTTGCGGCCGAGGAACTCCTCGACGACGAAGCCGTCGCACGCCCGACGCAGCCCTTCTTTGGATTCGAAGTGGTGGAGGACGAGCGCGGGGCTCACTCCCGCCTCCGCCGCGATGGCGCGCACCGACGTCGCCGCGAACCCGTCGCGCCCGAAGAGCCGCACTGCGGCGTCCCGGATGCGGGCCCGGGTCGTTCGGTCGTCGGATGCTGAACGCACGTTCAGCATGCTAAACGCTCGTTCAGTTGCCCGCAAGAGCACTCGCAACCGCAACGCAGGGGTTGCGTATTGGTCGTACTTGCGCAACCATCGAGTTGCACTACCGGACCACTCAAGGAGAACGACATGATCCTCAACCAGCCCTCCGTCGCGGACGAGACCGAACTGACCGTGCGGCGCACCATCGACATCCATGTCCCGCTCGAGAAGGTGTGGGCCGCCATCACCGAACCGGAGCACCTCGCCCGATGGTTCGGGCAGCGCGCAACCCTCGACGACCTCGCCGTCGGTGCTCGCGGCACGATGTCGTTCGACGGGTACGGCGACTTCCCGCTGCGCGTCGAGGAACTCGACCCTCCGCGGACGATCGCCTACCGGTGGACCTCCGAGAGCACGCGCGCCGAGGATTACGCCCAAGAGGACTTCGCACAGTCGACGGTGTTCCGCTTCACGCTCGAACCGGTCGCCGACGGCACCCGCCTCACTGTCGACGAGAGCGGCTTCGAATCCCTCGTCAACCCCACCGCGAGCCTCGAGGGCAACCGCCTCGGGTGGGACTCCGAACTCGACGAGCTCGTCGCATACCTGCAGGCGGAGTGAGCGGCCCGGGCACACCGGCGTCGAATGCGGAGGCCGTGCTTGCGCGGGCGCGCCACCCGCGTTGCCTAGGCTGTGCGGGTGAGTACTGACGCTCCCCGCCCCTGGGTCTCCAGCTACGCCGCCGGCGTTCCCGACGACCTCGCCCCCTCATCCGATTCGCTCGTCGACCTCATCGAGGGCTCGGTACGCGACTGGGGCAGGCACACCGCCCTCGAGTTCTTCGGGTCGACGATGCGGTACAGCGAACTCGGCGACCAGATCTCCCGCGTCGCGCAAGGGCTGCGCAAGCTCGGCGTGCGCAAGGGCGACCCTGTCGCCATCGTGCTGCCGAACTGCCCGCAGCACGTCGTCGCGTTCTACGCGGTGCTGCGCCTCGGTGCGATCGTGGTGGAGCACAACCCGCTCTACACCGCGCGCGAGATGCGGCACCAGTTCGAGGATCACGGCGCCAAGGTCGTGATCGCGTGGGACAAGGTCGTCGCGACGCTGCAGGAGTTCCCGGCCGATGTGGCGGTCGACACCATCGTCTCGGTCGACATCACGCGGGCGATGCCGCTGCGGTTGCGCGCCGCGCTCGCCCTGCCGATCCCGAAGGCGCGGCGCTCGCGCTCGGACCTCACCGCGAAGGTGCGCGGCACCGTGCCGTGGAAGAAGCTCGTCGAGGGGTCGCACCTGCGCAAGTCGGTGCCGGCGCCGACCGCCGACGACGTCGCCCTCATCCAGTACACGAGCGGCACGACCGGAACCCCGAAGGGCGCGACCCTCACCCACCGCAACCTCGTCGCGAACGCCGCGCAGTCGCGCGCGTGGGTGCCCGAGATCGAGCGCGGCACCGCCGTCGTCTACGCGGTGCTGCCGCTCTTCCACGCCTACGGGCTCACCCTCTGCCTCACCTTCGCGATGAGCATGGGGGCGCGGCTAGTGCTGTTCCCGAAGTTCGACCCCGACCTCGTGCTGCCGGTGATCAAGAAGCGCCCGCCGACGTTCCTGCCCGCCGTGCCGCCGATCTACGAGCGGCTGACCGCCGCCGCGGCGAAGAAGAAGGTGTCGCTCGAGGGCATCCGCATCGCCATCTCGGGCGCGATGCCGTTGCAGGAATCCGTCGTCGAACCGTGGGAGGCCGCGACCGGCGGCTACCTCGTCGAGGGCTACGGCCTCTCGGAGACCTCCCCCGTGCTCATGGCGAACCCGGTCGCCGACCACCGCGTGCCCGGCACGGTCGGACTCCCGCTGCCCGGCACCGAGGTGCGCGTCGTCGACCCCGAGGATCCGACCCGCGACCTGCCGATCGGCGAGGCGGGAGAGCTCATCGTGCGCGGACCGCAGGTGTTCTCCGGGTACTGGAAGAAGCCCGACGAGACCGCGGAGGTGTTCGTCGACGGATGGTTCCGCACGGGCGACATCGTGACCCTCGACGAACGCGGATTCGTGCGCATCGTCGACCGCATCAAGGAGCTCATCATCACCGGCGGCTTCAACGTGGCGCCGAGCGAGGTCGAGGATGCCCTGCGCGGCTACGAAGGCGTCGCGGATGTGGCGGTCGTCGGCATGCCGGGCGCCCATAGCGGCGAGGAGGTCGTCGCCGCCGTCGTCGTGGCGCCGGGCGCCACGGTCGATGGCGAGAGCCTGCGCGCGTGGGCACGCGAGAAGCTCACGCCTTACAAGGTGCCCCGCCGCGTCGTGATCGTCGAGGAGCTGCCGAAGTCGCTCATCGGCAAGGTGCTGCGCCGAAAGGTGCGCGATCAGCTGCTCGAGCAGTAGTCAGCGGGCTCTCGGCACGGCGATGCCTTCGCCGACGCCGGCTCGCGAGTGCGCTCAGTAGAGTCGTGGAATGGGCGACAGTGCAGACTCGGCGGTGGCGCGACCGCGCCGCGCGAGTGACTTCCCGTACCGCTCCGAGTTGCTCGCCAACCTCAGTGCGCTGATCCTGCTGTGGGACTCGCCCGCCCTTCAGGGTGAGATCCTCGCGAAGAGCGGGGAGAGCATCGACCAGCAGTCGCACGCGACCCTCAGGCATCTGCTCGCCTGGGGCCCGATGCGGCCGTCCGCCCTCTCCGAGGTGCTGTCGACCGGGGCGTCGCACGTGAGCAAGATCGTGCGTCGGCTCGAGGCGGACGGCTTGGTGCAGCGGAGCACCGACCCCTCCGACCGCCGGGCCACCCTCATCAGCCTCACGGAAGCCGGCGAGAACGCGGCCCGCGGCGTGTACGCCCTGGGCGATCGCATGATCGCCGAGGTGCTCGATGGGTGGACCGCCGGCGACATCGCCACCTACACCGATCTGACGAAGAGGTTCGTCAAAGACGCGATCACTTCGGCCGAGAAGATGCTCGAACGGGGCCTCCTGCCACCCGAGGAGTGAGCCCTCACCCGCCGCTTTTGATGTCCATTCGGACACTAATGATGATACTGTCCTAGAAGACAGGTTCTTTCGGCCGCGACGTCGCGTCGGGCCGGAAGACTTCATCGAGCGACGGGAAGCACACATGGCAAGCACGGATCGCGATCGACTGGACGGCCGCCGAACCCTGGTCACCGGAGGAACCAAGGGCACCGGCGTCGCGGTCGTGGAGAGACTCCGGGAACTCGGCGCCGACGTCTACGTGTCGGCCCGTTCGATGCCCGACGGATACGGGTACCCCGACCGGTTCATCGCCGCCGACACCTCCACGCAAGAGGGCACCGATCTCGTCGCCGCACAGATGCAGCAGGCCGGCGGAATCGACATCCTCGTGCATGTCGTCGGCGGATCATCGACCCCAGCGGGTGGCTTCGCGGTCATCTCCGACGAGCAATGGATCGCGGAGCTCCAGCTGAACCTTCTCGGCGCCGTGCGACTCGACCGCGCTCTCATCCCCGGCATGATCGCGAAGGGATCCGGTGTCGTCCTCCATTTCACCTCGATCCAGCGCCAGCTGCCGCAGTGGGAAGCAACGCTCCCCTATGCGGCGGCGAAGGGCGCGCTCCGCACCTACAGCAAGGGACTCGCCACCGAACTCGCGCCGAAGGGCGTGCGCGTCAACGCGATCAGCCCCGGCGGCATCCGGACCGAGGGTGCCGAGGCGTTCTACGACCGGATCGCCGACGCGAACGGGATCACCCGCGAAGACGCTGCACAGCGGGTGATGGACTCGCTCGGCGGCGTCCCTCTCGGCCGCTTCGCCGAAACGGAAGAAGTGGCCGACCTGGTCGGCTTCCTGGTCTCCGACCGAGCGTCCTCCATCGTGGGTGCGGAGTTCGTGATCGACGGCGGAACAGTCCCGACCACCTGAGGACTCCGACGACGAGAAGAGGCCGCCCCCGGCTGGGGGCGGCCTCTCCTCGTATCCGCCAGCTAAGCGGCCTGCGCCGGGGCGAAATCGAGCTGGACGATGCGTCCGTCCTCGTCGAGATGGAACTGGTACTCCAGCTCCGCGACGCCGCCGGGGAAGTCCCCCTCGAGGCGGTACGACGCGCCCACCATCCCATCGACCTCGCGCGCCCGGAGGAACGTGAGCGTGGTGGTGTAGAGGTCGATCTCCTTCTGGATCCACGCGCGGATCTCGTCCCGACCGCGATGGGTCTCGCCTTGGTCCGAGACCACGGCGTGCTGGGCGAACAGTCCTTCGACCCTGTCCGCTTCGCGCCCCTGCCATGCATCGACGAAACCCTCCACCGCGGCCGGTAGTTCGTTGCTTTCCAATTTCCTGCCCATCACCTGTTCCCTTGTCATGACGAGGTCTCTCGTGCGCTTGGCGAGGCGGACCTCCTGCGGCCCCACAAGGCGTGAAACCGTCCTGAAAGACAGTATCATTTTACTGTCCGCAGGGACAGTACTTCGGAGCGAACTGCCGTGCGCCCTGCGTCGACACGGCGGCTTCGCGCGCCTGCTCGACCAGCGGAACGTTCCCTGAGCCTGTCGAAGGGAACCGGGCCACCGGATGCATCCGACCCCTAGGCTCGGATCCATGCGATTCGGGATGTTCGTTCCTCAGGGTTGGCGCCACGATCTGATCGGCATCGAGCCGGCCGATCATTGGCGGGTCATGTCCGATCTGGCCCGCGCGGCCGACGCCGGACCGTGGGAGTCGATCTGGGTGTACGACCACTTCCACCCCACCCCCGTTCCGACGAACGAGGCGACGCACGAGGCGTGGAGCCTCATGGCCGCCTTCGCCGCCTCCACGGAGCGCGTGCGACTCGGGCAGATGTGCACGTGCATGAGCTACCGCAACCCCGCCTACCTCGCGAAGGTCGCCGCGACCGTCGACATCGTGTCGGGCGGACGCACCGAGATGGGCATCGGCGGCGGCTGGTACGAGCACGAATGGCGGGCCTACGGATACGGTTTCCCCGCGATCGGCGAGCGCCTCGGCCGACTGCGCGAGGGCGTCGAGATCATGCACCAGGCGTGGACGACGGGTTCCGCGACACTCGACGGCAAGTACTACCAGGTCGACGGCGCCCTCGTGAACCCGCAGCCGCTGCAGCAGGGCGGCATCCCGTTCTGGATCGCGGGCGGCGGCGAGAAGGTCACCCTGCGCATAGCCGCGCAGTACGCCGGCTACACGAACTTCGCGGGCACGCCGGAGGAGTTCACACACAAGAGCGAGGTGCTGCGCGGCCACACCGACGACCTCGGCCGCGACTTCGACAGCATCGTGCGCAGCTCGAACTTCAACACCATCCTGGCCACGAGCGAGGCGGAGGTCGCGGAGCGGATCGACGCGATCGAGGCGCGCGTGACGCCCGCGCTCGGCGCGGACGGCGCCGCGAAGTTCGTCGCGGAGTACCGCAACGGCGCTCCCGCCGTGGGCACGCCCGAGCAGGTCGTCGAACGGCTGCGCGAGCGCGAGGCGCTCGGCCTCGGCTACTCCATCCACTACTTCCCCGAGGCGGCGTACGACCGCAGCTCGATCGAGTTGTTCGAGCGCGAGGTCGTGCCGGCGCTGCAGTAGGCGAGGGCAGGATGGGCGCGTCGAGCCGGGCGCGCACCGTCGTGCTCGTCGAGGGCGAGAGCGATCGGCTCGCGCTCGCCGCTGCCGCCCGCCGGCTCGGCGTCGACCTCGGGGCGTCGTCGGTCGAGGTGCTCTCGATGCGGGGGATCACCAACCTGCGCGCACACCTGCTCGCGCATGCCGCGGGGCCCGACCGGACGCGCATCCTCGGCCTCTACGACACCAACGAGGTGGGGCAGGTCGTGCGTGCGCTCGCGGCGGTCGGGATGCTGCGGACGGTTCCGGTCGACCCGGCGGCACTCGAGTCGCTCGGCTTCTACGGGTGCGTCGGCGACCTCGAAGACGAGGTCATCCGCGCCGCCGGATCGGCGGAGGTGGAGCGCTCGCTCGCCGCGTCGGGCGATCTCGCCAAGTTCCGGACCTTCCAGAGTCAACCGGCGCAGCGCGAGCGGACGATCGAGGCGCAACTGCACCGCTTCGCCGGCACCGCGAGCGGTCGCAAGGCGGGGTTCGCCGTCGACATCATCTTGCGCATCCCGGCGGAGCGGATGCCCGGTCCGCTCGTGCGGCTCATCGCCGACGCCGTGGGCGAACCGAGCTGAGGACATCCGTCGCCCGAACGTTGACAGGGATTCACTCCCTGCTGTTACAGTGCCATGCACGTCGTGCCCCGAACGGGGGTCAGGGCGTCGCTCGCCACAAGCGAGGCCCCCGCCCGCATCCCGCCCGGAGTCCCCCTGTGCGTTCCCGTTCCCTCGCCCTCACCACCATCGCCGCCGCGATCACCGCGTCGCTCGCCGGCTGCACGCTCATCCCGAACCTCACCGGAGGCGGAGGCGGCGAAACCTCCGCGACCGGGTACCGCGCCGACTCGGTGGAGCTGCAGGTGCTGTACGCGGCCGGCGACACCGGCGGCGTCGCCACCCAGCACATCTCCGTACGCCCGTCGGATGACGGCGACATCAGCGTCGACATCAGCGAAGACGAGGTCTCCGGCGTGGGCGACATGACGCGCGCCGCATCCTGGAACGCCCTCTCGGTGACGACGCTGCTCACGGGCGCGCCGCTCGACGTGAACTACCGCTTCGCGTTCGACGGCCGCATCGACGGACCGAGTGCCGGCGCGCTGACCACCGTGGGACTGCTGTCGATGTACTACGGCACCGAGATCGACCCGACCAAGACGATGACGGGCACGATCAACCCGACCGGCACGGTCGGCACGGTCGGCGGCATCCCCGAGAAGATCCAGGGCGTCATCGACGCGGGCGAGATCGAGACGGTGCTCATCCCCGCAGGGCAGCGCAACGTTCCCGACAACGCGGGCACCCTCGTCGACGTCGTCGAGCTCGGCGCCGACAACGACCTCGAGGTGATCGAGGTCGCCGACGTGTACGACGCGTACGAACGGCTCACCGGCGAGCAGCTCCCGGTGCCCCAGCAGGGCAGCGATCTGCAGGTCACCGGTCGCGCGTACGACAAGTTCAAGAGCGCGACGGATGCGACCCTCGCCCGCTTCGATCGCGCGTTCGCGGAGTTCTCCGGCCTCGACCCGGTCGTCCAGGCCGGGGCGCAGCCGAACGTCGACGAGGCGGTCGGGTTCGCCGACCGTGCTCGCAGCCTGCAGCAGCAGGGACTGCAGGGCGGGGCGTTCTTCGAGGCGGGCAGCGCGGCGATCCTGATGGAGGCGGTCAACAACTCGTTCCGCACCGTGCAGAACCTCCTGCTCGGCGACATCAACGCGATCAGCACGCGCCTCGACGCGGCGGCGAGCGTCGAGGCCGAGGTGAACGCGTTCCTCGACCAGCTGAGCACGTATCAGCCGAAGACCCTGAACGACGCGGACGCGCTGATCAGTGCATACGGCGGCACGTTCGACTCGTTCTCGTTGCTGCAGTTCGCGCGCTCCGCGTTGCAGAACATCTTCGACAAGGCGGCGAACGGCGAGTACACCGACCCGCAGCAGCTCATCACCGACGCCCTCATCAACCTGCTGTACTTCGACTTCGCGCAGGGCCAACTCGAGTTCGTGCGCTCCGGTTTCGACGTGGGCCGCGACAACGACGGCGCCCCGATCGCGAAGGACGCCGACCTGGATGCGATCGGCTCGTTCCTGCGCCGAGCCGCGGATGCGAACGCGGCCGCCTTCGAGAGCGGCGTCATCCAGCCCGCAGCCGAGGGACGCGGCTGGTCGAACGACGTGTTCCGCAACGCGCTCGGCGGGGTGGATCTCGACGTCGCACTCGCCTTCACGGCGCAGCAGTCGCTGCCCGCGATCGAGCAGTACATCGACGACAGCGACAACGCGGCCTTCGCGGCGATGGGCTACGGCAGCGTCAACTTCGCCCGCAACGCGGTGCTGCTCGAGAAGTACTACAACAACGGCGTGCTCGACGAGAACCTGATGCTCGTGGGTGTCAACTCCGAGACGATCCTCACGCGGGCTCTCGACCTCGGCCGTTCACAAGCGGGCGCATCCGCATCCATCCTCGTCGACAACGGCACCGACCCCGTGCTCGCGACGGGCTCGTTCGAGCAGGCGAACGTGCTGCGGGAGGGCGACGTGCTGCAGAAGTTCCAGGCGATCGCGCAGTACTCGTCGATCTTCGTCACCGCGCGGGTGCTCGCCTACGCCGGCGGCTTCGAGCGCGACGGTTACGACGCGGCCGACTGACGCGCCGCATGCGCGGGCCTCGCGCGCTGCGCGGGCACCCGATGCCACGAGTTGGCGAAACCCACCCGAAACCGGGTGCCCATAGGGATGGATTCGACAACTCGCGAACCGAGTCCGGGCAAATCGCGGGTAGCCGTCACTGAGACGCGATCGGGGCCGGTCCCGAAGGAACCGGCCCCGCGCTATCGCGCCTCAGTTCAGGCGTCGCCCTCCCGACGCGCGGCCTGGCGACGGACCATCAGCGTGGCCCCACCGAGCAGGAGAAGGAGGAATCCGACGCCCACAGCGGGACCGGCGAACTCGGCACCCGTCGCGACCAGACCGCGCCCACCGGCACCGCTGCCGCCGGTGGTCGGCGGCGTGGTCACGACGGCGCCCACCTCGATCGTCGCGGTCGACGGCGCGGAGACCGTCGGGTCACCGGCGGGAGTGGTGCCCGTCGCGGCGGCCGTGTTCGTCAACTCGCCGGCGTCGACATCCTCGGCCGTCACCGTGTACGTCGCGGTGCAGGTGAGGGAATCGCCGGGGGCGAGCGGGTCGGTCGCGGGACACGTCACAGCGGAGAGCTCACCGGATCCGGAGAACTCGACCTCGTTGACGGCCGGAGCCGCGATCGTCACGTTGCCGGTGTTGGTGAGGAGGAACGAGTACTCGATCACCTGGCCGGCGACGGCGACGTCCGCATCCGCGGTCTTGACGAGGGTCAGCGCCGGGGCCGGATCAATCGTCACCTGGGCCGTCGAGGGGTCCGAGCCGATCGGGACCCCCGACGGCGGCGTTCCGCCGACGGCCGCGGTGTTCGTGATCCCGCCGGCGTCGACGTCGGCCTGCGTCACTTCGTAGGTGGCGGTGCAGGTGATGAACTGGCCCGCGAAGATCGTCGTCGTCGGGCAGTCGATCGCAGAGACTTCACCCGTTCCGGAGAAGTCGCCCTCGTCGATCACCACGTCGGTCAGCGTCACATTGCCGGTGTTCGTCACCAGGAACGAGTACTCGACGACCTGCCCGGCCTCGCTGATGTCGCCTTCGGCGGTCTTCACGACGCTGATCCCCGGCTCCTCGGGGGTCGGGATGGTGACCTCGGAGGGCGCGGAGGTGATCGGCGTGCCGTCGGCGGGAGTGCCGGATGCGGTCGCCGAGTTCGTGACCTCACCCGCGTCGACGTCCTCCGGAGTGAGCGTGTAGGTCGCCTCGCAGATCACCTGCGCGTCGACGGCGAGGGTGGTCGCGGGGCAGGTGACTGCGGAGAGTTCGCCGGTGCCCGAGAACGTGCCCTCGTCGACCGTGATGTCCGAGAGCGGCACGTTCCCCGTGTTGGTGACGACGAAATGGTAGGTGATCTCCTGACCGGGCTCGAGCGTGCCGGAGGACGGGTCGGCGGACTTGACGAGCGTCAGAGCCGGCGCCGGTGCCTCGGTGGGCGTCGACGTGGTCGACGGGGTGGAGGTGAACTCCTGGCCGTCCGGCGTGCTGGCGGAGACGGTCGCGGTGTTGATCACGGCGCCCGCGGTGACGTCGTCCGCGGTGACCGTGTACACGGACTCCGCGGAACACGTCGTGGTGCCGCCGACGGCGAGCGTCGTCACCGGGCACGTCACGTCGCCCACCTTCGGGTCGTCGACCGCGATGTCGGAGAGGTCGAGCTGCCCCGTGTTGGCGACATCGAAGGTGTACTGGATCGTGTCGCCGGCGTCGGTGATGCCGTTCTCGTTGACGTCGACCGGCACGCCCGCGTGCTTGGTCAGCGACATGCCCGCCAGCGGAGCGGTGCTCGTCGACGTGTTGTTGCCGGGGGTCGGGTCCTCCTCGTTCGACGTCACCGTTGCGGTGTTCGCAACGGCCGAGGTGACGTTGGCGGGAACGTCGGCGGTGATCGTGTACGTCGCCGAGCTGCCGGCGATGAGGCGGCCGCCGACGCAGCGGACGTCGTTGCCGGTCACCGTGCACGCGTCATCCGTGCTCTGCACGTTCGTCAGCGGTGCGGGAACGGCGTCGTTGACGACGAAGCCGCTCGAGTTGCCCGGTCCGTTGTTCGTCACGGTGAGCGTGTAGCTGGCGGTGCCGCCGGCCGGCACGACCGATGCGGGACCGGTCTTGACGACCGAGAGGTCGGTCGGCAGACCCCCCACTGCGGCGCCGTCGTTGTTCCCGCTCGCGGGACCCGCGCTGACCGCCACGAGCGTGAAGGTGGGCGTGGCGGCGGCAGGGTCGGTCACCCCGACCTGGAGCACGTCACCGGTGGTATTGACCGAGAAGCCCAGGTTGCCGTTGCCGAAGGTCCACGCGGCCCCTGCGAAGCCGGAGGCTTGGAAGGAGGTCGTGAAGGTGTCGACCACGCCCGTCGTGGGGTGGATGCGCTGGATCACGGCCGTCGTGCCAGAAGTCAGGAGTCCCCAGAAGTAGCCGTCCGCATAGGCGAGGTCGGCTACGAGGTTCGGGGCGTTCAGCGTGAGGGTGCGCACGACAGCGCCGGTGGTCACATTGATGACGTTCATCAACCTCTCGCTGCCGGCACCGCTGCTGCCGATGTAGAGGTAGCCGTCAGGGCCGAACACGCCCACGTTCCAGTTCGTCGCGGTGGGGTAGGTGGCCGTGCCGACGCGCGTGAGCTGCCCCGACTGCCCGATCCGCACGAGGGAGTTGTCGGGGAACGCGGCGTTTCCGCCACCCGTCACGACGATGCCGTACAGGTAGTTGTCGGCGGTGTTGTAGGAGATCGCGTTGTAGGTGATCGGCGACGCCGCACCCTCCGGGGCGAAGCTCACGGTGCCACTGTCGTCGGTGGTCGCCCGGGACAGCGCCGTCGGCTGACCCTGAGCGACGAAGACCAGCGGATCGACGGCCGAGAACGGGTCGCCGGGTGCCGCATGCGCGGGCGTCACGGTGAGCAGCGATCCGGCGAGCGCCGACGCCGCGAGCGCCAATGCGCCGACCGAAGCGAGCACCCGGGTCCTCCGGGAACGAATCGCCGGCAGCACCCCGGCCCCGGCCGCGGAGCGCTCGCGCCCCGCTCGACGATACGACTCCATCAGATCCCCCTCGTTCACGGACTACTCCCCCGGTGCCGTGCAGGCACCTATGCCTCCCGCAATCATGTCGGACGTTTCACATCCGATCCAGTCGCACGACGGGATTGCAGGCGAGCGCACCCGCCATCCGCCGAAGTCGCAGCTGGGCACGGTCACGTGCGCGAGCACTGTGCACGAGTGCGACTTCGACGTACGGGGCGACGACGGACGCCACGGGTCACGCGGCCGGGCGCTCCCAGGCGGGCACGTCCTCGACGTCGCGCACCCCGCGGAGGGCGAGGAACAGCACGACCGGGCACAGCACGAGCAGCACGCCGGAGAGCAGCACCGTCTCGCGCGCGCCGATGAGCTCGCCGAGCACGCCGCCGACGATCGCGCCGAGCGGGAACAGGAACATGATGAGCACCCGCATGGTGGCGTTCACCCGGCCCAGCAGTTCGTCCGGGCAGAGCTGCTGACGGAGACTGACGTTCGTGATCGAGTAGACGATCTGCCCGAACTCGCCGGCGGCGATCCCGGCGACGAGCAGCAGCACACCCCATCCGGGCTGGGCGAACGCGCCGAGCACGCTCAGCGGGGCCGTCACCGCGAGCGACACCCACACGATGCGCGCCGACCCCACCCACCGCGCGAACCTCGGGGTCAGCGCCGCGCCGGCCATCACCGTGACCGAGCCGACGGCGATGACGAGCCCGATGCCGGCGGCCGGCAGGTTGAGGATGCGCGACATGAAGATCACGTTCACGGCCGAGGCGATCGCGAATGAGAAGTTGATAGCCGCGCTCGCGATGGCCGTCGCCCGCAGGATGCGGTTGTGGACGACGAAACGCAGCCCCTCCACGATCTGCGACCGCATCGAGGGACGGCGCTCCGGCACCGGGATCGCCTCCTCACGGGTGCGGATCGCGACGAGGGTCCAGGCCGAGAGCGCGAAGGTGACCGCCTGCACGAGCACGACGTTCGCGGCGCCGAGCAGCCCGACGAGCACACCACCGAGCCCCGGACCGGCCACCTGACCGGATGCCCGCACGAACTCCATCGAGGAGTTCCCGGCGAGCACGCGGTCCTTGCCGACGACCGAGGGGATGTAACTCTGGTAGCCGACGTCGAAGAACACGCGGGCGACGCCGACGAGCAGCGAGACGATCACGAGCTGCAGGATCGTCAGCACCCCGAACCACGCGGCGATGGGGATGGTGGCGAGCAGGATCGCGCGCGCGAGATCGCTCGCGATGAGGATGCCGCGGCGGTGCATCCGGTCGAGCCAGGCGCCCGCCTGCAGTCCGATGAGCGCGAAGGCGATCGTCGACGACGCGTTGATGATGCCGACCTCGAGCGACGAGGCGTGCAGGGTGAGCACCGCGAGCAGCGGGATGGCGACCGAGCTGACCTGGGTGCCGAGCTGGCTGGTGGTCTGACCGAGCAGCAGCAGCCGGAAGTCGCGGTGCGCGAAAAGGGAAGGGTGCGACATGTGTTGGAGCCTCACGAGTAGTGGATGGGATTCGATCCCCACCCACCAGCTCCACGAGAAGCGTCGCTAGGGGGGGTCAACTTTAGTCGCGCAACTTCGACGGGTCAACCGCGGGTGCGTCCGCTCCCTGAGCCTGTCGAAGGGAGCCGCCGCACGACCCGCTTCGACAAGCTCAGCGAGCTACCGGGTCAGGGGCGCACGAGCACCTTGATGGCGCGACGCTCGTCCATGGCGGCGTACGCCTCGGCGATGTCGTCGAGCGGCAGCTCGAGGTCGAACACGCGGCCCGGCTGCAGCGAGCCGTCCCACACCTCGGGCAGCAGCTCCTCGACATAGTTGCGCACCGGCGCGACACCACCGCGCACGCTCACGTTCGTCTGGAACATGCGCCGGATCGGCAGCTCGGCTCCGCCGTTCGGCACGCCGACGAAGCCGACGCGGCCGCCGGGGCGCGCGGAGCGCAGGGCCTGGTCCATCGACTCCGCGGTGCCGACGCACTCGAGCACGCAGTCCGGGCCGATGCCGTCGAAGAGCTCGTGGATGCGCGCGATGCCCTCCTCTCCGCGCTCGGCGACCACCTCATCCGCACCGAACTCGCGGGCGAGCGCCTGACGCTCGGGGTTGCGCGACATGGCGACGACGCGCTCCGCGCCGAGTCGCTTGGCGGCGAGCACGGCGCACAGCCCGACGGCGCCGTCGCCCACCACGACGACAGTGCTGCCGGGGCCGACCTCGGCCGCGACCGCGGCGTGGTGTCCGGTGCCCATCACATCCGAGAGCGTGAGCAGGTGCGGCACGAGCTCCGGCGCCGGCATCGACGGGGTGGCGACGAGGGTGCCGTCGGCGAGCGGAACACGCACCCGCTCGCCCTGACCGCCGTCCGCGAATCCGCCGAACCGGTCGTCTTCGCCCCACCAGCCGCCGTGCAGGCAGGAGGTGCTGACACCGTTGCGGCAATTGGCGCACGTCATGTCGCACACGTAGAACGGGGCGATGACGAAGTCGCCGACCCGAATGCGCTGCACGTCGGGCCCGACCTCCTCGACGACACCGACGAACTCGTGGCCGATGCGGTGCGGCTCCTCCGTGGGCGTGACACCCCGGTAGGGCCACAGGTCGGAACCGCACACGCACGCGGCGACGACGCGCACGATGGCGTCGGCTCCGGTGGAGAGCACGGGGTCGGGAACGGTTTCGAGGCGCACGTCGCGGGCGGCGTGGATGACGGTGGCACGCATACCGGCAGGTTAGCCCGACCCGAATGGGCTGTCAGCCGCTACCAAGATGCCGCGTGGTCCGCGCTCAGCGCCGGGCGAGCTCCTGCACGATCCGCTCCGCGGTCGCGACGCTCGACTGCGGGTTCTGCCCGCTGATGAGGCTGCCGTCGGCGACGACGGTGCTGCTCCACGGCGCGCCGGACTGCACGTCGACGCCGAGCTCACGCAGGCGCGACTCGACGAGGTACGGGGTCCGCTCCCCGAGCCCGCCGATCCGCTCCTCCTCGTCGGTGAACACGGCGAGGTGACGTCCCGCGAGCGCGAACGCGCCGTCGGATCGCACGGCGCTGAGGAGCCCGGCCGGTCCGTGGCAGAGCACCCCGACGACCGCGTTCCGGTCGACCGCATCGACCAGAAGGCGTCCGAGGTGCTCGTCGGTGGCGAGGTCGGCCATCGGCCCGTGACCGCCGGGGAGCACGATCGCGTCGTAGTCGCCGTCCCCGATGCCGCTCAAGTCGAGCGGGGTGCCGAGCGCGGCGTCGATCGAGTCGAGGTACTCCCGCAGGGCGGCGCCCTCGGTGGTCGTGTCGTCCAGGCTCCCGGGGTCCACCGCGGGGCGTCGACCGCCGGGTGTCGCGATGTCGACCCGGTGACCGGCCGCGGTGAGTCCGCGGTGCAGTTCGACGAGCTCTTCGGCCCAGAAGCCGGTCGGGTGAGCGGTCCCGTCGGTCAGCGTGATCCGGTCCGCGCCGGTCACGACCATGAGTACGTCAGCCATCGTCATCTTCTCCTTCTCGTGGTTCCGGCTCGGTCGAGCCACGGAGGGGAACCCTGTCGGTATCGGTGCGATTCCATGCCAGACTTGGCTGCAATAGATTTCTTGATGGGATGGAATGCGGGACCTCGATCTGCTCGGCACCTTTCTCGAGGTGCACCGGCGCCGCTCCATCACCGCGGCGGCCGCCGCGCTCGGCTTGAGTCAGCCGGCCGTGAGCGAGCGATTGGCGCGGCTCGAGGCGCAACTGGGAGCCCCGCTGTTCACGAGGTCGTCCCGAGGAGTCACAGCGACGCTGGAAGGTGATCGACTCGCCGCGCGGGTGGGCGAGCCGGTGGACCGACTGCGGGAGGTGTGGGCGCAGGATGACGACGGCACTGTCGGCGTGGTCCGCATCGGCGGCGCCAGCGACGTCGTCGCGAGCCGCGTCGTCCCCGCCCTCGCCCCGCTCACAAGGCGGGGTGTCGTGCTGCGCTTCACGCTCGGACTCGCGCCCGATCTACTCGACGCCCTGGGTCGCGGCGAACTCGACCTCGTCGTCTCCTCCATCCGACCCACCTCCGCCACGATCCGTTCCCGCGGGCTGATCGACGAGGAGTTCGTGCTCGTCGGGGCACCCTCGCTCGCGGCGACAGTCGACCGAGACCTCCTCCAGACGTCGCCCGCCACGGCACTCGCCCACCTTCCGCTCGTCGCCTACGACGAACAGCTGTCGATCGTCCGGCGGTACTGGCGCAGCCAGTTCGGGCATCGCCCTGCGAACACCCTCAGCGTCGTCGTGCCCGATCTCCGTGGCGTGCTCGCGGGCGTCATCGCCGGCGCGGGCATCTCGGCCGTGCCCCGCTACCTCGCCGACCCGGCCGTCGCCAACGGGAGCGTCGAGGTGCTCCACCGCCCCCTCGAGGCGCCGATCAACACCCTGCACCTCGCCATCGCCGCCGACCGCGCCCCGGATGCGCCGACCACGGCAGTCATCGACCGTCTGCTCGAGCAGGCGCGCACGTGGGACGTCTTCTGACTCCATCCCGGCTCGTGGATGAGGCGCGGCGCAGATCGGGACGCCGGATGACGTCGTGAGACGCCACCCTTCCGCACCGAGTGTTCTACCCCCTAGATTAGCGACGTATATTCACGCCCACTCCCCCAACTGAGGAGCAGCATGCGCACGAGGCACAAATTCTGGTCGGCGGTCACCGCCGCGCTCATGGTCGGTGGGGGTGTCCTCCTGCCGGCGACGGCGGCCTCGGCCGCACCCACCGGCGAGATCACCGTCGCGGACGACTACTTCGTCCCGGGAAGCTGGGGTGACGGCATCGACTACACGATCTCGGGGTTCACGCCCGACTCGCAGGTTCAGCTGCTGCTCAGCAGGATCGAGCAGAACAGCTCGATCGCCGACTTCACATTCGTCACCGTCGACAGCACAGGAAGCTTCACGGGGAAGTGGGCCTCCGGCGCCATCTCGCCCGAGCTTCCTGGGGAGAGCGGCTACCCCCGCTACACGATCAGCGCCAACAGCACCTCCGGCGATCCCATCGAGGCGCCGGCAGTGCCGCTCGTGATCCAGGAAGCACCGGCGGGCCCGCGCGAGGCCGTGCTCGAGATCGCGGACACGACGTTCCCCGAGACCGCCAACTGGACCGAGCCCATCGTCTTCACCGGCTCCGGCTTCACCCCCGGCGCCACGGTGACGGTCACCCTCAACGTGTCGAGTTCCCCGAGTGGCGGTGACAGCGTGCCTTTCCAGGTCACCGCTAACGAGCAGGGCGAGATCACGGGCGAGCTTGTCCCGGGCGCCGGCTTCGCCGCGACCCCGCCCGGCGACTCCGGCTACCCGCAGTACTCGGTCGGTGCGACCGAGTACCCCGAGGGCGGCGGAGATCCCGTCGCGCAGTCCGAATGGGTGAACCTGACCATCGAGCCCGCGCCCGAGCCGGAGCCGGAGCCCGTCACGCCGGTCATCGTCGTGACCGACACCGTGTTCACCGCCGGCAGCTGGGGCACGGGCATCGCCTATCGCGGAACCGGATTCAGCCCGAACGCCGAGGTGTTCGTCGTGCTCGAAGCAACCCGCGTCGGTTCGCCGGAGTACGAGTTCATCACGGTGACTGCGGACGCGAACGGCAATGTAAGCGGCACCTTCCTGCCGCAGGAGATAGCGGCCGAGCTGCCCGACGACTCGGGGAACCCGCAGTACTACTTCTACCTCGGTCAAGAGGAACCGACCTTCGGGATCAGCAACGAGATCCGGCTCTCCGTCGTCGAGGACGCGGCCACCGCACCCCGCGTCGGCGGACCGGAGCTCGTGCAGATCAGCGACCTCGCCGACGGCGTGCAGTTCCCCTTCGCGAACTTCGGCCCTGAAGAGGAGGTGGCGTTCGTGGTGTACCGCTACGAGAACGGAGAGCGCGTCAACGTGGCCACCGGCACCGCAACCAGCAACGCCGATGGCGCGGGCGTGGTCGAGTTCTCGGTCGACGGACTGACCGCGGACACGGCGCTGTTCATCTCGCTCGAGGGCCTCGACAGCGGTCTCACCGCCGAGCGGTCGTTCACGGCGGTCGTCGCTCTTCCGACCGATCCGGGCACCGGCGGCCCCGCCGCGCCGGCTCCGGCCGCTCAGAGCCCCGCCCGCCTCGTGAACACCGGCATGGACCTCGCCACGGCGAACACGGCCGGCCTCGCGGCTCTGGTGCTGCTCCTCGTGGGCGGCGGCGCGTTCGTCGCAGCCCGTCAGGTGCGACGCAGCGAGCAGAAGTAGCGCGAAAAACACGAACGCGAAGGGCGCCCGGAGCGATCCGGGCGCCCTTCGTCGTTTCGTCGACCGGCGGCGACGCCGCCCTTACGACTCAGCCGCGGCGGTCGATCCCCGCGCCGCCGGCCTTCGCCGACTTGCGGGGCGGAAGCAGCGTGTCGGCGTCCTCGAGCGACATGCCGTTCGTCTCGGGCACCTTGACGAGCACGAAGACGAACGAGAGGGCGGCGAACACCGCGTACATGCCGTAGGTGAAGACGAGGGAGAACTCCGACAGGGGCGGGAACGACACGGTGATGAGGAAGTTCGCGATCCACTGCGCCATGGCCGCGACGCCGAGCGCGCGGGCGCGGATGCGGTTGGGGAAGATCTCGCCGAGCAGCACCCACACGAGCGGGCCCCACGACGCGCCGAACGAGACGACGAAGACGTTCGCGGCGACGAGCGCGACCGGACCCCAGCCGCCGGGCAGGCTCGGGGCACCGTCCACGACCTCCGCCTGGCTGAAGGCGAGGGCCATCGTGCCGAGCGACAGGGCCATGCCGATCGAGCCGGTGAGCAGGATGGGGCGGCGGCCGATGCGGTCGACGAGCGCGATCGCGATGAGGGTCACGAGCACGTTGGTGACCGAGGTGATCACCGAGACGGTGAAGGAGTCCTTCTCCTCGAACCCGACGGAGCGCCACAGCGTCGTCGAGTAGTAGAAGATCACGTTGATTCCGACGAACTGCTGGAAGACCGAGAGGATGATGCCCATCCACACGATCGGTTTCAGCCCGAACCGGTCACCGCGCAGGCTGACACCCTTGGTCTTCTCGTCCTCCTTCACCGACTTGCGGATGTCGAGCATCCACTGTCCGGTGTCGGTGCCCGGCGCGATCGAGCTGAGCACGCGTTCGGCGTCCTTCTCCTTGTCGTGCATGACGAGGAAGCGGGGCGACTCGGGCAGGGCGAGAGCGATGAGGCCGTAGACGATGGCGGGGATCGCGGCCGCCGCGAACATCAGCCGCCACGCAGCGATCCCGAGGAGGGAGGGCTCGCCGGCGCCGCCCGCGGTGTTGGCGAAGAGGGCGTCGCTCAGCAGCGCCGCGAAGATTCCGAGCGTGATGGCCAACTGCTGCAGCGAGGCGAGCCGGCCGCGCACGTGCTTCGGCGCGATCTCGGCGATGTACGCGGGGGCGATGACCGACGCGATGCCGATGCCGAGGCCGCCGATGACGCGCCACAGGATGAGGTCCCACACGGCGAACGCGGCGGCGGAGCCGACGGCGCTCACGAAGAACAGGATCGCGCCGACGAGCATGGTCGGGATGCGGCCGTATCGGTCGCCGATGCGTCCGGCGAAGTAGGCACCGGCGGCGCACCCGAGCAGGGCCGAGGCCACCGCGAAGCCGGCGAGCGTCGGACCGAGATCGAACTCGGTCGTGATCGCGTCGACGGCGCCGTTGATGACCGACGAGTCGAAACCGAACAAAAAGCCGCCGACGGCTCCGGCGATCGAGAGCCCGATCACCTTGGCGTTGGTCTTCGGATTCGGCTCGTTCTGTGTCGTCTTGGTCACCGCAGAACCCTACGCCGATCCATACGGCGCGCAGCGCGAGCACGGCTCGCTTTCAGGCAGCGTGGGGTACTCCGCCATGTCGGCGTCAGACGCGAGAATCGGTCGAATGGATGAACGTGCATCCCGCCGCCCGTTCGCGGCACTCCTGCTCTCGGTGACCGGGGCGAATCTCGGCGACGGCATCATGATCACCGCGGGCGCTCTGCTCGCCGCGACGCTCACCCGGGATCCGGTGCTCGTCGCGGGGGTGGTGACGGCACAGCGGTTGCCGTGGTTCCTGCTCACGCTCGTCGCCGGGGTGATCGTCGACCGCGCCGACCGGCGCCTCCTCATGATGGCGGGCAACGGAGCGCGCGCCGTCGCCCTCGCGGCCCTCGCCGTCACGGTGGCGACCGACACCGCATCCCTGCCTCTGCTGTATGCGGTCGCGTTCGTGCTCGGGGCGGCGGAGACGGTGATCGACAACGCCTCGCTCGCGCTCATGCCGGCGATCGTGCCGCGCCAGCGCTACAACCAGGCGAACGGCCGGATCGCTTCCGCTCAGTCCCTGTTCAACGAGCTCATCGGTCCGCCGATCGGCAGCGTGCTGTTCGCCGTCGCGGCCGTCGCCGCGTTCGCGACCGGGAGCGTCGCCTTCGTGCTCGGTGCGATCGTGCTGCTCGCGGTCCCGCGGCAGCCGCGCCCCGCGGCGGCGCCGGCCCGGTTCATCGCCTCGCTCGGTGAAGGGCTGCGGGTGTACTGGTCGACGCCGCTGCTGCCCCTCATGTCGGCGATGGCCGGCGTGAGCAACCTGTGCTTCTCGGCCGCCACCGGCATCATGGTGCTCGTCGCGCAGGACCGGCTCGGCATCGACGGTGCCGGGTTCGGGGTGCTGATCGCGGCCGGCTCCGTCGGCGGAGTGCTGGGCGGCCTGTGCGGGCCGTGGTTCGTGCGCCGGATCGGCGAGGGTCCGACGATCTTCATCGCCAACCTGACCCCGGCGATCGGCTTCGCCGCGTTCGTCGTCACCGACTCCCCCGTGATCGCCGGCGCGGCCCTCGCCCTGTGGTCGTTCGCGGCGATGACCGGCAACGTCGTCGTCATGACGTTCCGGCAGTCGTCCGTGCCCGATCACCTGCTCGGACGGGTCACGAGCGCCTATCGGCTTGTCGCCATGGGCGCACTGCCGCTCGGCGCGATCGTCGGCGGAGCACTGGCGAGCTGGTTCGGGCTCACGGCGCCGTTCGTCTTCGGCGCGGTGGCGATGGCCGTCATGGCGTTCGCGCTGCTGCCGGTCATGACGACGCGACGACTGCGCGCCGTCATGACCGGGAAGCACCGCGACGAGGAGGACGTCGCCGGTTAGAGCGCCGCGATCGCGGCCTCGGCGACCTGCACATCCTGGTCGGGCGTGCCGCCGCCCACGCCGATCGCACCGATGACGGCGCCGTCGGCATCGTTGATCGGCACACCGCCGGCGACGAACGTGAGCTGCTCGGCGGTGGCGCCGTCGAGCGTGTAGAGCGGTGCACCCGGCTGGACCGCGCCGACGAGGTCCCGCGTCGGCGTCATGAAGAAGACGGCCGTGCGGGCCTTCGCGAAGCTCGAGTCGATCGACACGAGCGGGGCGCCGTCCTGGCGCACGGACGCGACCATTCGCGCGCCGCCGTCGAGCACGGTGAGCGTCGACGGCGCGCCGAGCTCGGCAGCACGCGCGGCGCCGGCGGCGAGGATGCGCTGGGCCTGGTCGAGGGTGATGTTCGTCATGGTGTTCTCCTTCGGTTGGGGGTGGGGATGGATGGATGGATGGACGGATTCAGTGGCGGACGAGCACGACTTTCCCGATGGTGGTGCCCGATGCGACGAGCCGGTGCGCCTCGCGCAGCCCCTCGGCGTCGAGTCGGGGGATGACCGTGGTCGCAGTCGTGCGCAGCTCCCCCGCGTCGACCAGGCGGCTCACCTCGTCTAGGAGCCGCCCCTGCTCGCCCATGTCGGGCGTCTCGAACATCGGCCGGGTGAACATGAGCTCCCAGTGCCAGGCGATCGACTTGCGCTTGAGGGGCATGAGGTCGAGGCCGCGTGGGTCGTCGATCGCGGTGATGTGCCCGAACGGCCGCACGATCTCGGCGAACGCCGGTACGTTGCCCGCGGAGTGTGCGGTGAACAGGTAGTCGACCCCGCGGGGCGCGATCGCCGTCACCTGGGCGACGAGGTCACGGTGGTCGACGACGTGGTCCGCGCCGAGCGCCTGCACCCATTCGCGGCTCTCGGGCCGCCCGGCCGTGGCGATCACGGTGAGGCCGGTGAGCTTCTTGGCGAGCTGGACGAGGATCGACCCCACTCCGCCGGGGGCACCGACGACGACGAGCGTGCCCGTGCTCTCCGCGGTGAGTCGGAACCGGTCGAAGAGCGTCTCCCACGCGGTGATCGCGGTGAGCGGCAGCGCTGCCGCCTCCGCGTGGGTGAGCGAAGCCGGCTTGCGGCCGACGATCCGCTCGTCGACGGCGTGCAGTTCGGCGTTCGTGCCCGGACGCCCGAGGTCGCCGGCGTACCAGACCTCGTCGCCGGGCGCGAAACGCTCGACCCGGTCGCCCACGGCTTCGACGACGCCGGACGCGTCCCAGCCGAGCTGCCGGGTTCCGGTGCGCAGTCCCGCGCGGGACTTGGTGTCGACCGGGTTCACCGACACGGCGTGCACGCGCACCAGCACGTCGTGCGAGCGCAAGGCGGGCACGGGCACCTCCTCGGCGACGAACACGTCGGATGCGTCGAGGTCGCGTCCGGATCGGGCGAGATAGGCGGTGGTGGTCGGCATGACGGGTTCCTTCCGGTCGGCGCTGCGGTCATCGGTCACAACCGCATGCGTCTCCTCGGCCATGCCCACAACAACATCGAAGTTCCACCCGACTGCGATAGAACTTCTCTATGCCTTCGCTTCGCGCCCTGGAGTGCTTCGTCGCCGTGCTCGACCACGGCTCGCTCGCCGTCGCCGCCCGTCACCTCCATCTGTCGCAACCCGCGCTGTCGCACCACCTGGCGTCACTCGAGCGCGAACTGGGCACCACCTTGTTCGACCGTCATCCGCGAGGCGTCACCCCGACGCCCGCCGCGACCGCGATCGATCCGGATGCTCGAGCCGTCGTCGAGGGGAGCCGTCGGCTGGTGCGCATGGGGCGCAGCGCCGCAGCCGGGCGCACCGGACGGTTGCGGATCGGCACGGCGGAGAGCATGACCGCACCACTCGTCGCCCCACTCGCGCGCCGGTGGTTCTCGGACCGACCCCAGGTGACGCTCGAGGTGAGCGAGGCCTCGAGTGCCGACGCCCTCGTCGCGGCACTGGAAGCCGGCGAGCTCGACGTGGCCGTGTGTCCTCGACCCACCTCGTGGACGGGCGCGATCGAGGTGATCGGGGCCGAGGAGGTGCTCGTCGTCTGCTGCCACAGCCACGCGTTCGCCGGACGCGCGACGGTCGCGTTCGAGGAGCTGCACGACCAGCGTTTCGTGCACTACGCCGCCGAGAACGGGCTCGCCGGGTGGATCGACGCGCTCGCCTTGCGCCGGGGCGTCGCGCTCGATCCGGTGACGCGCGTGCGGCACGCCGCGTCCGCGGCGGGACTCGCCACCGCGGGTCTCGGCGTCGCCCTCGTGCCGCGCACCGCCCTGCCCGAGGATCCTGCGTCCATCGTGATCCCCCTCGACCCGCCCCTGTCGCGGGACGTCGTCGCCCTCGTGCGCAGCGGGCATGACCCGCTCGCGACCGCATTCGCCCGGGATCTCGTGGCCCGCGGTCTGCCGCGCAGCGGCATCGATGACGACGCCCCGTCCTCCGCACGGGAGGACGGGGCGTCGTGACGGCGGGCTACGGCACGGCGAGCTCGAACGGGGCGACAGTGAGCCCGTCGTCGCCGAGATCGACCCGCACGGTGTCGCCGTCGCGGATCTCGCCGGAGATGAGGGCGCGGGCGAGGCGGTCGTCGATCTCCCGCTGCATGAGCCGGCGCAGCGGACGCGCGCCGTACACCGGGTCGTAGCCGCGCTCGGCGAGCCAACGTCGCGCCTGCGGGGTGACCGCGAGGTCGAGCCGGCGGTCCTCGAGACGGCGGGACAGCCGGTCGATGTAGAGCTCGACGATCGCGCCGAGATCCTCGGTGGTGAGCGGGGCGAACACCACGATGTCGTCGAGGCGGTTCACGAACTCGGGCTTGAACGCCTGACGCACCATCTCCTGCACGGCGCTCTCCTTCTGCTCCCACGGCAGGGTCGGATCGATGAGCACCTGGCTGCCGAGGTTGCTGGTCAGGATGAGGATCGTGTTGCGGAAGTCGACCGTGCGGCCCTGGCCATCGGTCAGGCGTCCGTCATCCAGCACCTGCAGCAGCAGGTCGAACACCTCCGGGTGCGCCTTCTCGACCTCGTCGAGCAGGATCACCGAGTACGGGCGTCGCCGCACCGCTTCGGTGAGCTGGCCGCCCTGCTCGTAGCCGATGTAGCCGGGAGGGGCGCCGACGAGACGGGACACCGCGAACTTCTCGCCGTACTCGCTCATGTCGATGCGCACGAGCGCTTTCTCGTCGTCGAACAGGTAGGCGGCGAGCGCCTTCGCGAGCTCGGTCTTGCCGACACCGGTCGGTCCGAGGAACATGAACGAACCGGTCGGACGGTCCGGGTCGGAGATGCCGGCGCGGGTGCGGCGCACGGCCTCGCTGACCGCGCGCACGGCATCCTTCTGACCGATGAGGCGGCGGCCGAGCTCACCCTCGAGGTGCAGGAGCTTCTCGCTCTCGCCCTGCCGCAGGCGGTCGACCGGGATGCCCGTCCACGCGGCGACGACGGAGGCGATGTCCTCGTCGGTGACCTGGTCGTTGACCATCCGCGGGCCGGTCTGCTCGGCGGACTCCGCCTCGGCGAGGGCGCGTTCGATCATCGGGATGACCTCGTAGTTGATCTTCGAGGCGTCCTGGTAGCGCTGCTCGCGCATGGCGCGGTCGAGTTGGATGCGCGCGTCGTTGAGTCGGCTCTTGAGGTCGCCGACGTCGTGCAACGACGCCTTCTCGGCGGCCCAGCGCTGTTCGAGCTCGTCGAGTTCCGCCTGCCGCTCGGCCATGTCGGCGCGCAGCTTCTCGAGGCGCTCCCGCGAGGCGTCGTCCTTCTCCTTCTTGAGGGCGAGCTCCTCGATGCGCATCCGGTCGACCGCGCGCTTGAGCTCGTCGATCTCGACGGGCGACGAGTCGATCTCCATCTTGAGGCGGCTCGCGGCCTCGTCCACGAGGTCGATGGCTTTGTCGGGCAGCTGCCGGGCGCTGATGTACCGGTTGCTCAGGGTCGCGGCGGCGACGAGCGCGCTGTCGGCGATCGTCACCTTGTGGTGCGCCTCGTAGCGTTCCTTGAGCCCGCGCAGGATCGCGATCGTGTCCTCGACGCTCGGCTCGCCGACGTAGACCTGCTGGAAGCGGCGCTCGAGCGCGGCATCCTTCTCGATGTACTCGCGGTACTCGTTGAGCGTGGTCGCTCCGATGAGGCGCAGCTCGCCTCGGGCGAGCATCGGCTTGAGCATGTTCGCCGCCGCGACGGACCCCTCGCCGCCGCCGGCGCCCATGAGGGTGTGCAGCTCGTCGATGAACGTGATGATGCGCCCGTCGGAATCGTTGATCTCCTTGAGCACGGCCTTCAGGCGCTCCTCGAACTCGCCGCGGTACTTCGCACCCGCGACGAGCGCCGCGAGATCGAGCGACACGAGCTGCTTGTCTTTGAGGGAGTCGGCGACGTCGCCGGCGACGATGCGCTGGGCGAGTCCCTCGACGACGGCCGTCTTGCCGACACCGGGCTCCCCGATGAGCACCGGGTTGTTCTTCGTGCGCCGCGTGAGCACCTGGCTGATGCGGCGGATCTCGGCGTCGCGCCCGATCACCGGGTCGAGCTTGCCGCTCCGGGCGATCTCGGTGAGGTTGATGCCGTACTGCTCCAGGGCGGTCTTCTGCTTCTCCTGGGTGGAGGGTGCGCCCTGCATGTTCGCCATTCGCGTCTCCTCGAAGTTGAGTAGGTCTGACTCAAGTTTAGATCAACGATCGGGCGTGACGCAGTCTTCCCGCGCATCCGCCGTCCGCCTCCGGCGAACGGTCGGTGAACACTCGTGGAACTCGGCTGGGCGGCCGAAACGGGCTCAGTACCGTGAAGGAAACCCGCCCGAACGATGCCGAAGCCCGGCACGAACAGGAGTACCCGCGTGCGCACCGCACTGACCCGAGGGGGAGTCGGCGTCGCCGCACTCGCCGTCGCCGCCTCGACCGTCTTCATCGCCTCGCCCGCCTCGGCGGCGCCCGGCGAAGGAACCCTCACCGTCACCTGGTTCGAGGACCGCTACACCGACGGCATCTACGACACGACGCCCACCAACCCGGCTGGCGAGAAGGATCAGCTCCGGCAGTCCGGAAGCTACCTCTACCTGCAGACCGCAGACGACGCGTGGTTCGGCGCCCCGCAGCGCGCCGACGGCAGCTACGTCTTCCCCGACGTGCCCATCGGCGAGGCGGACCTGTACGTCGTCGACCCGACCGGCACGAATCAGAACGCCTTCTGGGACGCCACCGAAGGCGCCCCGGAGTTCATGCCGCAGAGCAACGTGTCCTTCACCGACGGCACGTTCCTGCACGAGGACGGCACCCGCACGACGGGCCTCAGCGGCCCCAGCTCGAGCGCCGGCCGCCTGACGGTGAACATCGCCGAAGAGGCGACCACCACCCGCCTCGTCGGCATGGCCGGCATCGGCGCGAACGCCGAGGTCACCGTCGACGGCGAGCGCACGACCGGTGTGGCCGAGCTGAGCTTCCTCTCGAACGGCACGGCGCTCCCCGCCACCGAGTGGGACACCGGCCGATTCTTCGCCGCGCGCGGCACCGACCTCGCCAAGCTCGTGCCCGGCGAGATCGGCATCGCGGTTGACGTGGACCCGCGCCGCTACCGCATCGAGAGCGTCACCGCCGGATCGAACATCGACACCACCCTGTCCATCCCGCTGACGCAGACGGATGGCGTGTGGACGATGGAGACCTCGGCGCTCGTCCGCTACTTCGACAGTGTCGTGTTCAAGGTCGCACTCGCGCCGGTGGCGCTCACCGACTTGACCGTGACGTACTTCGCCGACAACGTGCTCGACGGCGTCTACGACCCGACCCTCGAGTCGTCGACGGGCTACTCGGACGAGAAGCGCACGACCGACTACCTGTACCTGCACGACTCGCAGGGTCAGTGGTGGGCCACCACCGCGAACGCCGACGGCGACTTCGTCTTCACCGACGTGCCGGCGGGCGCCGCGACGCTGCATCTCACGGTGCCGGACCCCTACGTCTCCACGTCCGTCTGGGACGCGACCGACGTCACCTCCCTCACCGAGGTGCGCCCGGTTCCGCAGGCACCGATCACCTTCACGGGCGGCACCTACCTCGCCCCGGACGGCACCGAGGCACCCATCATCGCCACCGACCGCCTCACCGCGGCAGTGCCGCTCAACCTGGTCGAGGGTGAGGATGCGGTCGAGGCCGGTCTCGCGTCGGCCGACCAGAGCGCCGTCGTCGTCGACGCATCGGGCGAACCGGTCACCGGCGCGACGGTCGAGCTGCTCGCGAACGGCACCCCGCTCGAGAGCACGCTGCTCGATGGCGTGTACTACTCGGCGAACCTCGCCGCCGGTGTCTACGGCGTGCGCGTGACGGCACCCGCGGGCTTCCAGGTGACGTCGGTGCGGGCGCTCTCGGCGCTCACCGGCGAGGAGCTGATCGTCGAGGGCCCCGCCGCAGCGCCCACCGGCGTCTGGACCGTCTCGTCGGACCAGCTCGCACGCAACTTCGACGGCGTGGAGTGGGAGGTGGCCGTGGCCGCCCTCCCGGTCGTGATCCCGGGTGACGGCGCGCAGCCGGGCACCGGCGCGGGCACCGGCACGGCCGGTTCCGTCAAGGGCTCGCTCGCATCCACGGGTGCCGACGCGATCGGCGCCTCGATCGCCGGCGGGAGCGCGCTCCTGCTGCTGCTCGCCGGAGCCGCCGCGCTGCTCATCCGCCGCCGCGCCGCCCAGTAGTACCCCACTCGATGCGCCGGTCCCCTCGGGGGCCGGCGCATCGTCGTTCCCGCTCGGCCGGTCGCGAGGTCCGTTTCCCGTCAGTAGTTGCCCTTATCCACCCGCAGTAAGGGCAACTGCTGACGGGAAACCGACCGGCCTCGGGCGGCGCGACGGTCGGCGCCACCGCGTCGCGAGTTCGCGCCCGCGGCGTCAGCGGGATGCGCCACGATGGGCTCATGACCGTGCGATTGGGCTTCATCTTCGTTCCGACTCAGCCGCCGGAGCGGCTCCCGGCGCTCGCCCGCACCGTCGAGGCCGCCGGCTTCGACGACCTCTGGGTGTGGGAGGACTGCTTCAAAGAGAGCGGCGTCGCCTCGGCCGCGATCGCGCTCGCCGTCACCGAACGCATCCACGTCGGCATCGGACTGCTGCCGGCGCCGCTGCGCAACGTCGCCCTCACCGCGATGGAGGCGGCGACGATCGCACGTACCTTCCCCGGTCGTTTCACCCTCGGCGTCGGGCACGGCGTGCAGTCCTGGATGGGACAGGCCGGCGCGCGCGTCGCGTCGCCGCTCACCCTGCTGCGCGAGTACACCGTCGCCTTGCGCGCCCTCCTCGCGGGCGAGCGTGTCACCACCGAGGGCCGTTACGTGCGCCTGGACGACGTGATGCTCGACTGGCCGCCCACGCCGGCCCCGCCGATCATGCTCGGCGGCGGCGGACCGAAGTCGATCGCCCTCACCGGCGAGATCGGCGACGGCACGCTCCTCGCTGCGGCGCTCACCGTCGACGAGATCGCGGATGCGGCTCAGCGATCCCGCGCGGCCCGCCCCGCCGACGCGACCGGGGAGCACCCGGTCGTCGCCGCCCTCATCGTCGCCACCGGTGACGACGGCGCCCAGCGCGCGCGGCGCGACCTGCACCTGTGGCGGGAGACGGATCACGACGGCAGCGGCGCGGCGGGCGGCAGCGCCGAGGCGATCGCGGAGGCGGTGCGCCGTTTCGTCGCGGCCGGCGCGACGACCGTCGCCTTCCAGCCCACGACGGACGAGGAGGATCTCGACGGGCTCGTGGAGTTTCTCACCACCGAGGTGCGGCCCTTGCTGCGCGATCTCTAGTCCGCCCGCTCCGATACGCTCCCGAGCAGGAGGGCGGATGACACTCGAACATCTGGCGTCGTTCCTGCGCGCCGCACGGCAGTCCGCCACCCCGACCGGGGCGGAACTCTTCCGCTCGGGCGGAGGCCGGCGCGTGTCCGGCCTGCGCCGCGAAGAAGTCGCCCGTCGCGCGTCCCTGAGCCTGCCGTACTACGTGCGCCTCGAGCAGGGACGGGGAGGAGTACCCTCCGACGCGGCGCTCAACTCGCTCGCGCGCGCCCTGCAGCTCGACGCCGACCAGCGGGCCCACCTCAAAGCGCTCGCCACCGGCGGCGCGCTCTTCCCGCAGTGGCCGGTGAGACCGCGGGAGCGACCGCGGTTCCGCGACATCCTCGCCACCATCCGCACGCCGGCGTTCATCATGGATGAGTACACGACGACCCTCGGCGCGACCCGCAGCGGGTGGCTCGCGCTCGCCGAGATCGGGGCGACGGGCACACCGGAACGCAACTGGGTCTCGTGGATGCTCGACTCCCCCTCGAGCGCTCGGCTGTGGGACGACTGGGATATCGTCATGCGGCTGACCGTGTCGAACCTGATCCGGATGTGCGCCTTGCGCCCGGGCGACGCGGCACTCCGGTCGTTCGTGGACGACTGGGCGCAGCGGCATCCGCTCTTCCGGCAGTACCACGACGCGCCGCCGGTGAACGTGCCGGCGAGCGGCACCTTGCGCGTCCACCACCCGGAGGGCTGGTCAGCCGATCTCGGGTACGACTTCTTCACGCTCTCGAGCGATCCGGTGCGCTTCCTCTTGCTGTGGTCCGCGGCCCGGGGCACACCCGGGGAGCGCCGCCTCCACGAGCTGGAACGGCGCGCCGCGCCAACCACGCGAGGGTGACCGTGATGCGACCACCCTCCTGCATGGGTGCGCTCCCATGCCTGCCTGCATACTGGGCTCCCGATTGGAATCCGAGGTGACAGTGAGCGCGGACCCGACCGCTCGACCCCACTCAGCCCCACCCCCGAGCGCAACGCCTCCGGAGACGACGTCGCCTGCGACGACCACGCCGGGCATGCCCCTTCCGATGAGTCCCGACGTCGGCGATCTGGGCGCGTTCCTCCGCAGCCGCCGCAACCGGCTGCTTCCCGAGCACAGCCCATACCCGCACGGCACCAGGCGGGTTCCGGGCCTGCGTCGTCAAGAGGTTGCGGCGAGCGCGGGCGTGAGCGTCGACTACTACATCCGACTCGAGCAGGGGCGCGAACCCCACCCGTCGCCGCAGGTCGTCGACGCACTGTCGCGAGCGCTACGGCTGGGCGACGACGAGCGCACCTTCCTGCATCGGCTCGCCGGTCACCACGCGACGGTGCGCCGAGCCGACACCCCGCCGTCGGCCGAACTGCCGTCGCCCCTCATCGACATGGTGCAGAGCTGGCAGATGCCCGCGTTCATCGTCGATCCGCTGCTGAACATCGTCGTCACCAGCGCGGCGACCGGGGAGATGTTCCGCGGATTCACGCACACCGGCAACTTCGCCGAGATGCTGTTCCTCGATGCGCGCGCCCGTACGTTCTTCGCCGGTTGGGACGGCTGCGCCCGGTGGGCCGTCGGCACGATGCGACTGCTCTCCACCTACTACCCGTCGTCGGCCGACCGTGAGGCGTTCATCGCCTCATTGCGCACGGGGAGCGCGGATTTCTCCGCGATGTGGGACGGGTTCGACATCGCGGTGTCTGCCGGGCACACGGCAGTGCTGCACCACGACGTGCGTGGCCCGATGACGGTCGACGCGCTCGGCTTCGAGGTGCCGAGCCATCCCGGCTACCGCCTGGTCATCTGCCACATCCGCACCGAGGCTCCGGATGCCGCAGCCGTCGCTCACCCCGCGGCGACCGAGGTGGCGGACCTGACCCGCTGAACCGCCGCGATGAGGGTCTCCGTGTCGGTCGGCCCGTCGTGCAGCACACCCTGGAGGAAGATGCTCGGCGCGCGCGAGAGCCGCATCGCCGCCGCGTCAGCCTCGTCCTCGTCGAGACGCTCGCTGCCCGCGCGATCGCGCACATCCCGCTCGAAGAGCCGGAGGTTCATGCCCGCGGCGACCGCCGCCCTGCGCACGCGGTCGTCGCCGTCCGGGTCGTCGAAGAGCGCGTCGTGGAACGCCCAGAAGCGCCCCTGACGGGCAGCGGCCTCGGCGGCGAGCGCCGCGTGCCGGGCCGCCTCCCCTTCGATCGGGAGGTGGCGATAGACGAAGCGCAGGTCGGCGCCGAACCGTTCCCGCAGCTCGGCGATCACCGCACTCGTCACGACGCACGTCTCGCTCGCGAAGCTCCCGTACTCGACCACCGTGATCGGCGCCTCCGCGGGGCCGCGCAGGTGATCGCGCTGGGGGTCGACCGGGCGAGACAGGCGGGTTCCGCCTGAGGCCCGGCGCCTCTCGGCCCGCCCGAGCAGGGCGAACGCGATCGAGCCGGCGGTGGCCGCGAGCACCGTCGCACCCAGGATGCCGATCCGCGCGTTGCTGAGCATGACAGGATCGGAGAACGCGAGCTCGGCGATGAAGAGCGACAGGGTGAAGCCGATGCCCGAGACCACGCTCACCGCGGCGATGTGGCGCACGAGCAGGCCGGGGCCGAGCGCGTCGCGACGGATGGCCACCGCGATGAGCGCCGTGCCCGCGATCCCGACCGCCTTGCCGAGAAGGAGCGCCACGATGATGCCCCACGTCACCGACGACCCGAACGCCGTCACGAGCGTCTGCGGCGTGATGTGCACGCCCGCGTTCGCGAGCGCGAACGCCGGCAGCACGAGGAAGGTCACGTAGGGCGACAGCGCGCCGTGTGCGCGCTCGTTGATCGACACCGCCCGCTGGAGCCGCTCCTCCACATCGCGCGCGTACTCCGGCGACGGCCACTGCTCGAACCTCCGCATCCGCCGACTGGCGTCGCGCACGTCGACGACTCTCGTGGGGAAGATCGGCAGCAACAGCGCGATCGCGACACCCGCCAGCGTCGCGTGGACGCCCGAGGAGTACACCGCGGCCCAGATCACGAGGGAGGCGACGACGTATCCCATCGGTCGCCACACGCCCAGATACCGCAGCCCCGCGACGACCGCGAGCCCGACGACAGCCACGGCGAGGGGCATCCACCGGATCTCGTCGGTGTAGACGAGGGCGATGATGGCGAGCGCGCCGACGTCGTCGGCGACCGACAGCGTGACGAGGAACACACGCAGCTGCGGGGGCATGAACCTGCCTACGAGCGCGAGCAGACCGAGCACGAAAGCGGTGTCGGTCGAGACGACGACGCCCCACCCCGCGGCCTCCTCGGTGCCGGCGGTGAAGGCGACGAAGACGAGTGCCGGCACCGCGAGGCCCATGATCGCGGCTACCACGGGAACCACCGCGCGGCGCCGGTTGCGCAGCTCACCGAGCTCGATCTCCCGACGCACCTCGAGTGCGAGGAGCGCGAAGAAGAACGCCATGAGTCCATCGTTGATGAGGTGACGCAGGTCGAGCTCGAGAACGGCCTCCCCAACCGCGAGCCGCAGCGGCGTGTGCCAGAACTCGTCGTATGCGGCACCCGCGAGGTTCGCCCAGATGAGCGCGACGCCCGTGGCGACGAGGAGGGCGATCGCGCCGGCCGCCTCCCCCGCACCCGCTCCCGCGGGGAGCGCACGCCGGACACCGCTCGTCAGCGCGTGCCGTATCCGCGAACGCGTCGGAGCGTGCCCCCGCACGTGGATCACCCCTGCTCCGTCGGCACGACCACCATCTCCGCGAGGTTGAGCCCGAACGGCAGGGCCGCCGTCATCGCGACGAGCGCGCCGACGTCGTTGGAGTCGACCCGCGAGGTGATCGACTCCTCGGTCTCCCGCCACACGCGCTGCGCCTCGTCGTTGGAGAGGTGGCGACCGAAGCTGCTCGTCGTGTAGCCCGGCTCGATGTTGTGCACCCGCAGGCCGCGTCGGCCGTACTCGAGACGCAGCGTGCGGGACAGCTGCGCGATCGCGGCCGAGACCGCGTTGAACACCGAGAAGTTGGGGTACAGCACGTGCCCGGCGATCGCCCCGATGAAGATCAGGTCGCTCGGACGGCCGTCCTCTCCTGCTTGCACGAGGTCGTCGGCGAAGGTCTGGGCGGTGAACAGCAGTCCGTGCAGGTTCACATCGATCATGGAGACCCAGTCGTTCGGGATCGCGTCCTCGAACGGGGCACCGAGCATCACGCCGGCGCCCACCACCACGAGGTCCGGAGGGCCGAAGGTCTCGAGCACGGCGTCCCGGGCGCGGGCGAGCTGAAGCCGGTCGGTGACGTCGGCGGTCACCAGCAGCGTGCGGTCCTGGTCGCCGAGCTCCTCGGACGCGGCCTCGAGACCGGCCTGGTCGCGCGCGATCATGACCACGCTGGCACCGGCCCGCAACAGCGCCCGGCTGGTGCCGCGTCCGATGCCCCCGGAGGCGCCGGTGACCACTGCCACCCGGCCGTGCAGGTTCGCGAAGGACTGGTCCGAGCCGGCGAGCCGGCCCATCAGACCGCTCCGAGCCGACCGTGACCGGTCGGGATGACCGTCAACTCGGCGAGATTGACGTGGGCCGGCAGCGAAGCGGCGAACGTCACCGCGTGCGCCACGTCGTCCGGGGTGAGCGGAAGCTCGAACGAGCGGAGCGCGTCGACCTCCCGCCGGGCCTCGGCGCTCGAGATGCGTGCACCGAGGTCGGTGAGCGTCACCCCCGGCTCCAGGTGCTTCACGCGCACGCCCGATCCGCTCTCCTCCGCCCTGAGCGTACGGGCCAGCTGTCGGATGGCCGCCTGGGTGGCCGAGTAGGCGGCGAATCCGGGGAAGACGATGCTGCCGGCGATCGAACCGACCAGCACGAGGTCGGCCGGCCCGCCGGCTTCCGCCGCCGCGCGCAGCCCCGGCAGGAACTCACGGGCTGTCGTGATCATGCCCCCGACGTTGACGGCGAGCATGTCGGAGGACTCGTGGTCGTCGGAGTCGATCAGGTCGCCGCCGAACATGACTCCGGCATTGACCACGACCAGATCGGGCTCGCCGAGCTCCGCGTGGACGCGCCGCCGAGCAGCGTCGATGGTGTGACGGTCGCGCACGTCGGCGACGAGGGAGATCGCCGGCCCGTCGCCCGCCATGTCGTCCAGTGTGCGCCGCAGGTCGTGCCGGCTCTTGTCGATGAGCGCGACCGCCGCTCCCGCGAGGTGGAGCGACTGGGCGATGGCGGCCCCGATACCCGCCGCTCCGCCGGTGACCACGGCCACGCGGCGCCGCAACGGGAATCGGACGTCCTCCAACCGCACCGATTCGACGAAGTCCATGGGGTCTCCTCTCGTACAGCGATCCGTGAGTACGTCGCGGATCCACCTTCGCCCGACCGCCGTTCGCGAACCAGGTCGTGATACGGCCAGGCACCGCGGGCCCGCCGCCGCGAGGGTCGAGGGGTCGGCTCGCCACGGGCGGGGGAATACTCCCCTACGCCGTAGGGTTCAGACCTACAGTGTCGGATGCTCGTATCCGGCGGGAACGGAATCATGATGATCGACAGCACCCCCCGGGCGATCGCCCCGGCCCTCGCCTTGCACGGCGTGGAGCGCACCTACGGTCGCGGGGAGACCGCCGTCCGCGCTCTCGACGGCGTCGACGTCGAGTTCGCGCGCGGCACATGGACGGCCGTGATGGGACCGTCGGGCTCCGGCAAGTCGACGCTCCTGCACATCGCCGCGGGACTCGAACGCGCCGACAGTGGCCGCGTGATGCTCGCGGATTCCGATCTGTCGCAGCTCGACGAAGACGCGCTGACCGCTCTGCGCCGCTCGCGCATCGGCTTCATCTTCCAGAGCTTCAACCTGCTGCCGGCCCTGACCGCCGAGGAGAACGTGCTGCTCCCCTTGCGCCTGGCCGGCCAGCGACCGTCGTCCGCCGACGCGCGGCGCGTGCTCGAGCAGGTCGGGCTCGGCGGTCGCGCGACGCACCGACCGCGCCAGCTCTCCGGCGGTCAACAGCAGCGCGTCGCAATCGCGCGCGCACTCATCACCCGCCCGGAGGTACTCTTCGCCGACGAACCCACGGGCGCCCTCGACTCGGGAGCCGCGCGGGCGGTGCTCGACCTCCTGCGCGCGGCGGTCGATGCGGGCCAGACCGTCATCATGGTCACCCACGATCCCGCCGCCGCGGCCCGCGCCGACGTCACGCTGTTCCTGCGCGACGGCCGCATCGTCGACCGATTGACCTCCCCGTCCACCGCTCGCGTCGCCGAGCGCCTCGTCGCCCTGGAGCGCTGACCGATGCTCCGTCTCGCCCTCCGCAACGTCGTCGAACGACGCGTTCTGTTCATCGGGTCGCTGCTGAGCGTGGTACTCGGTGTGGCGCTCGTGCAGTCGTCGCTCCAGATCCTGCTCGCGCTTGTCGCCACCCCCGCTCCCGTCGAGCCGGCGATCGCGCGACTCACCTTCGAGGAGAGCCGCGTGGTGGGCATCACGGTGGTCGCCACGACCCTGGGGCTGGCGGCCCTGCTCGCGGTGTTCATCATCGCGTCCACGTTCGCCTTCGCCGTCGACCAGCGCCGACGAGAGCTGGCGCTGCTCGGCCTCGCCGGCTCGAGCCGGGCACAGCTCCGCCGCCTGCTCGTGGGCGAGGCCGTGGTGCTCGGCACCGCGGGCGCCCTCCTGGGCGCCCCGCTCGGAGTGCTCGCCGAGCGCGTGCAGTCCTGGATGATGCGCGAGCGCGGCTTCCTGCCCGACGGCATGACCTCCGGATGGCCGTTCTGGCTCGCAGGTGTGTCGCTCGGCGTCGGGGTGGGTCTCGCCGTGGCCGGAGTGCTGCTCGCGGCCCGGCGCGCTTCGCGGGTCCGTCCACTCGAAGCCCTGCGCGAAGAGGAACCGGACGCGGCCTCCGGACCCCCCGTCCGATTCCTCGCCGGCGGAGCCGTCGCCGTGATCGCGGTGGTGCTCGCCGCCATCGCGCCGGTCGGGGGGCCCGCGGGCGGGCAGGCCATGTCGATGTCGGCGTCGATCGCCGCGGTCATCGCCGCCGCCGCGCTCGCACCGGCGATCGTGCCGCTGGCCGCTCGCGCCGTGCCGATCGGGCGCGGTCCCCTCGCGCGCCTGGCGCGCGCCGCGCTGCGGCACGACCGCCGTCGCAGCGCCTCGATGGCCGCCCCGGTGATCGTTCTCGTCGGCCTCGTAGCGGGCCAGACGACCGCGCTCCTCTCATTCAGCGCCGCTGGAGCGGAGGAGCAGCGGCGCAGCACGGTCGCCGACCTCGTCGTCACCGGCAGCCACCCGTTCGCGATCGATCCCGCCACCGTCGCGGGCGTGCGCAGCGTCTCGACCGAGGTCGTCGTGCCCGGCGAAATCACGGTCGGTCCTGACGACGTGCCCCTCACCGAGGTGCGCCGCGTCGCGCTCGTCGACCCCGCCGCGTACGCCGCGACCCACCGCGGCTCCGAGGCCGTGCTCGCGCTCGAGCGCGGCGACGCGGTCGCCGGACCCGGAGCGCTCGGCGCCGGCGCCGGCGGCCAGGTGCGCCTCGGTGTCGCGGGCGTGGACCTCGGAACGGTGTCCGTGGTCGGCGCGGTGCCCGAATCGCTCGCCGCGGGACCGGCGCTGCTGCTCCGCGCGGATGCGGTGCCGCAGGCCGCCCTGCAGGGGGCCGACGCCATCGCCTTCGTTGAACTCGAGGCGGGAGCCGACCCCGACGCGACGGCTGAAGCGCTCGCCGCCGCGGGGGAGGTGAGCACCCACGGTGCCTGGGCGCGCGCCGCCGCGACCGCCTCGAGCGGCACATCGGCCGACATCCTCGTGGTCGTGCTCGGCCTCGGAGCCCTCTACGCGCTGCTCGCCGTCGTCAACGCGGCGGTGATCGGCACGAGCGCGCGGAAAGCTGAGTTCGCCGCGGCGCGGGCGACCGGACTCACCCGGTCGCAGGTTCTCGGAACGACCGCCCTCGAGGGCCTCATCGTCGCCGGCGTCGGCGTCGCGCTCGGCACGCTGGCATCCGCCGTGTCCGTTGTGGGCGTCGTCAGCTCGACCGTCTCGGCGACCGGCGGGCCCACGGTCGTGATCGCCTGGACCGTGCTGCTGCCGCTGCTCGGCGTCGCGGTGCTGGCCTCCACGGTGGCCACGGTGGCGACGGCGCACGCGGCCACCCGGCTCGCACCCGTGATGCTGCTGCGGGGCCGGGAGTAGCGGGCGGACCTAGCGACCGAGGCGAGCGGCGACGCCCTCGAGCAGCACGGCGAGAGCGTCCTCGAAGCGGGGCTGCCACTCGAGCACCGGCAGCGAGGGCACGCCCGCTCCCGTGGCGGCGGCGACCACTTCGCGAGTGAGCGCGGTGTCGCGGTCGAGGCCGAGTGCCCGCGCACTCGCGGCCGTGACGGCCGCGCCGAGCACCAGGTTCGAGATCGCCGTCGCCGCGACCGCCCGCTGTCGCACATCCGCCCCGGTGCTCTCGAGACCCCGCAGGATGCGCCGCGAGAGCTCGAGGGCGTTCGGCCCCACGAGCGGGCGCGAACCGGCGAAGGACGCGGCCCAGGGATGCGCGGCGAGCGCGGTGTACATGGCGGTCGCCGCCGAACGGACCGCCTCGGTCCAGGGTCCGTGCGGCGCCGGCGCAACCGCGGCGCCCGCGAAGATCGCGTCGACGGCGAGGTCGACGAGGTCTTCGCGACGCTCCACGTGCCAGTAGAGGCTCGTCGCGTGCACGTCGAGTTCCGCGGCGACCTTGCGCATGGTGAGCGCGGCAGCCCCCTCGCGGTCGAGGAGCGCCACGCACGCCTCGACGATGCGTTCGCGGCTGAGTCCGTCGGCCGTCTTGGAGCGTCGCTGCGGCCGGTAGAAGACGCTCCCGCCCGACGGCGCCGCGTCGCGGGGGGTGTCCACGAGGCCAGCGTAGCCCCGCGGCATCGTGCCCGGGCCGCCGCATCGCGACGACCCGGGCGTGAACGGTCGCCGGTCTAGCGGCCGCGGATGACCGACAGGGCCTCCGCCCCGGCGCCGGCCCGCGCGATGATGCCGTCGCGGGAGGCGTGCACCGACCGGCGGAGCTCCTCGAGGTCGACCCCGACGAGTTCGCCGTCCCACTTGCGCACGCGGCCGGCGACGAACACCCCCGAGACGTTGCGGGGGTCGGTTCCGAGCACGATCGTGCCGACCGCGTCGTTGAGCGGCATGTTGTTGACTGCCTCGGCGTCGATGAGCAGCAGGTCCGCCTGCTTGCCGGGCGTGATGGAGCCGGTCACCCCGTCGAGCCCATTGGTGCGGGCCCCCTGCAGGGTGGCGAAGTCGAGCACGTCGCGCGCGGTGATGCGCTGGACGTCCGCCGTCGTTCCATACGCCGCATTGACCGCGCGCATCCGCTGGATGGCCAGCAGCGCGCGCATCTGGGTGAACATGTCGCTGACGAGCGCGACCTCGACGTCGATGCTGAGGCCGGGGCGGATGCCCGCGGCGAGAGCTTCGTCGACCGCCGGGATCGCGGTCTCGAGCCCGATCTGGGCATCCGAGGTGGGGGCGAGGGCGACGGTCACCCCGGCCTCGCCCATCGCCTTCCACGCGTCGGCCGTGAGCCCGGTGCTGTGGATGAGCGTGGTGCGCGCGTCGAGGATGCCGGCTCGGGCCCACTCGAGCACCGCGCGCGACGACGATTCCCCGAACACGGCGTCGATGCTCACGCCGACGCCGAGCTCGCGCGCCACGGCCGCCAGCCGGGGACCGTAGGCGATCTCGGGGCCGGCGATCTCGTCGGTGGCGAGGGCGGCGATCCGCAGGGTGAGCAGCTGGTCGTCGCTCGCGAAGTACGTCGACCGCAGCCGGGCGAGGTCCGCCGGCCACTGGTGGTCCCACTCGCCGAAGTGCGGTCCCATCGACGCGTGCACACCGCGGATCCCGGTCTCCGCGAGCGCCGCGATGGCCCGGTCCGAATGCTCGGCCGTTCGCGAGTTGTGCGAGAAGTCGAGCATGCAGGTGATGCCGCTGTCGAGCGCCGTGAGGGCGGCCAGCCGCGTGCCGACGTAGACGTCGTCCGGGGTGAGCACGGGGGCGACACCGCTGAGCGTGGACACGACGTACTCGCCGAGGTCGTTGACGTCGGGGATGCTGCGGCGCAGGGTGGCCTCCCATGCGTGCCGATGGGTGTCGACAAGGCCGGGGGCGACGATCGCGCCCTCCGCATCGATCACGACCGCGTCGGTCGCCGCTCCGTGCGCGCCGAGGTCGGCACCGACGGCGGCGATGCGGCTGCCTTCGATGAGCACGTCGCCGCGCGGCAGGTCGGGCTGCGTGGGGTCCATCGTGACGACGTAGGCGCCTCGGATGAGGATGCGGCGGTCCTCCTCGTCCGCGGTCTTGAGGACGAGGTCGGACACGGTGTTCGCGGGGCGGGCGTTCATGGGGTTCCTTCCGGTCGAGGGTGGACGGCCTCATGCTGGTCGTCGCCCTCCGCGCCGAGCCAGGCCGCCGCATGCCTGGGTGCGGTGTACCCAGGCACGGGGCGTCGGGGGCGCTACACGCCGTCCGGGCCGTCGAGCACGATGGCGTCTTCGCTGGCGTTGCGCATGCGGAACTCCTTCCACGGCGCGTACTCGTCGGAGTCGTAGAAGCGACGGAACGCCGCCTTGTCCGCGAATCGGATGAGCACCGCGAGCCGCGGGCTGCGTCCGCCCTCGGCGATGATCGGGGCTTCGTCCCTGGCGATCACCCGCCCGCCGTAGCTCTCGAGGATCGGCTGCACGTTGCGTTCGTACTCCGCGATCGCGTCGCGGTCGTGCGGGGTCATGTCGATGCTGATGTAGGCCGCCATACGGCTCCTTTCATTGTTCGGAATGATTCGAACAGAGAAGATACACGGTTCGAGTAGAGTCGAACCATGCCCCAGCTCACCCACCCTGAGGTGGACCGGATCCGGCTCGACCACGTTCTCGCCGCCCTCGGGAACCCCGTCCGGCTAGGTGTGATCGCACGACTGGCGGCCGGTGAACACCTCAACTGCACGACCGCATTGCCGGACGTCCCCAAGTCGTCGGCGAGCCACCATTGGCGCGTGCTGCGTGAAAGCGGGCTTCTGCACCAACAGCGGGAGGGTCGCTTCATCACGATGACCCTCCGTCGCCGTGAACTCGACGAGCGGTTTCCCGGCCTGCTCGACGCCGTGCTCACCGCAGCCGCCGAGACGGCATGACCCTCGTCGGGCACTGTTGAGGATCGACCTAGCAGCGGTGGGGCCACCCTCCGGGCCGACTCGGTCGCCACGGCGACCGCCGCGGCGGGTAGCCTCCTGGCCATGGGAGCGATCGTGAGCGAGCTGGGTGATTTCCTTCGAGCGAAGCGTGCGGCGGCCTCCGTCGATGCGCTGCCCTTCCCCGCCTCGGGACGGCGGCGGGTGCCGGGACTGCGTCGCGACGAAGTCGCGCTGCTCGCCGGCGTCAGCGTCGACTACTACACCCGACTCGAGCAGGGTCGGGAGAGGAATCCCTCAGCCCAGGTGCTCGACGCCCTCGCGCACGCGCTCGATCTGAACCTGCACGAACGACGGTACGCCTACGGTCTCGCGCAGATCGCCTGGGTGCCCGAGCTTGCCGAGACGGACCCACCCGTCGACGCGACTTTGACGCGCCTCATGGACGGGTGGCCCGGAGCCGCCTGTTTCGTGCTCGATCCCTTGCTCGACATCGTGGCGATGAACGCGCTCGCGACCGCGCTGTTCCGCCCCTTCGTCTCCACCCGGAACCTCGTCGAGATGGTCTTCCTCGACCCCGAGGGCCGCGCCTTCTACGTCGACTGGGAGCGCGCGGCGAAGGGGTGCGTGGCGAACCTCCGCGCCACGTCGGGGCTCTACGCCGGTACCGCGCGTCGCCGCGAGCTGCTCGATCGACTCACCGGCGGAAGCCCGTACTTCGCCGAACTGTGGGCCGCGCACGACGTCGAACCGAAGACGCACGATCAGAAGGTGCTGCGGCACCCCGAGGCCGGCGAGTTCGCCATCGCCTTCGACGCGTTCGAGGTCTCCGCCATGCCCGGGCACCAGCTCGTCGTCTACCGCGCGGAACCGGCGAGTGCGAGCGAGCGCGCGCTGCGGATGCTGTCGAAGGATGAGGTGGCGTCGCCGGTCGGCGACAGCGCTCTGGCGGGCTGAGCCCCGGCCGTCCACCACGCGCTCCAGGGTGGAGCAGGGCCAGGCTGCCGCACTCCGAGCGTGCCTAGCGTACGAGGGTGCACCATCCGACCGTCCGCGCCCCGTCGATGCGCGCTCGCGCCCCCTGGCCCTTGCCGGAGCGCGATCCGACCGTGGTTTTGACCAGCGGCCTGCTCGTCGTCGACGCGAACCGCCGGTGGAGAGCCTTGCACCTGCCGTTCGCCGAACGCGGTGATCTCGCGCAGATGGTGTTCACCGACCCCGCCGCGGCGTCGTTCTATGCCGACCTACGCCACGAGGAGTACGACGTCGTGGCGCTGCTCCTCGACGCCGTCGCCGACGAGCGCACCCGATCCGAGGCCGAGGCGGCGGTGGATCGGCTCCGGGAGCGGAGCGCTCGCTTCGACCGTCTGTGGGCCGGGCCCCGGGTGCGCCCGCGACTGCTCGACACCTACGCGGTGCGCCATCCGGATCTCGGTGACGTGGCCTTCGCCCGTCGCACGGTGCGTGGCGACGGTCTTGTGGTGCGCGTCTCCACACCACACCCGGCCTCCGCCCGGCTGCTGCCGCTGCTCGACCACCTGCCCGTGTGAGCGCGGGCGCATCCCGACGACGCCTGAACCGCTCGAACCGCTCAGCCTGGCCCTGCCGCGGCTAGGAAACCGGCGGCCTGTGTCGCGACGTCTCCACGCGTGACGCTGGATCCGACCCCGGACGAGGGGCCGGAACCACGACACAGAGGAGACGAAGCACATGACCGGAATCATCACCCCGGGCGCACTCGACGGCCGCGTCGCCGTCGTCACCGGAGCGTCGAGCGGCATCGGCGAGGCCACCGCAGAGACCTTCGCCGCACTCGGCGCCAAGGTCGCACTGCTGGCGCGTCGCGCCGAGCGACTGGATGCCGTGGTGGCCCGCATCGAGCAGAACGGCGGCACGGCGATCGCGGTGCCGACCGACGTGACCGACCGCGCTCAGGTGCTCGCCGCGGCGGAGCGGATCGCCACCGAGCTCGGCGAGGTCGACCTCGTGTTCGCGAACGCGGGCGTGCAGCTCATCTCCACGATCACCGACCTGAAGGTCGAGGACTGGGACGCGCAGATCGACCTGAACATCAAGGGCGTCATGAACACCATCCAGGCGTTCGTGCCGAGCCTCGAGTCCGCTGCCGCCGCCGGTCGCACGGCCGACCTGGTGACGACCTCGTCGATCGCCGCGACGAGGATCCTCGAGAAGTTCCAGGTGTACTCGGGCACGAAGGCCTACATCAGCCACATCACGCGGCTGCTGCGTACCGAGCTCGGACGCAAGAACGTCCGGGTGTCGACGGTCGAGCCGGGCATGGTCGACACGGAGCTCCCCGACCACGTCACCGATCCCGACGCGAGCCGCCTCATGGCCGACCTCATCGAGCAGATCGACGTGCTGCAGTCGCGGGACGTCGCCGAGACGGTCGCGTTCGTCGCGGGCCTGCCGAAGCACGTGAACCTCACCGAGATCACGATCCTGCCGACGCAGCAGATCATCTGAGCGGCCCGTCATGTCCGACCGATTCACGGAATACCCGCTCGACAAGGTGCACCGCCTCTTCGAGCCCGGCCCCGTCGTGCTCGTCTCTACCGCGGACGAACAGGGGCGTGCCAACCTCATGACGAACGGGTTCAACATGACGGTGCGGCACTCCAGCACGATCGCGCTCGTCGTCGGCCCGTGGGACCACTCCTTCTCGGCGCTGCGCGCGACCGGGGAGTGCGTGATCGGGCTCCCCGGTCGGGACATCCTCGAGACCGTCGTCGACATCGGCAACGTGTCGGGCGCGGACACGGACAAATGGGAGCGCTTCGGCCTGACACCGGCCCCCGCGGCGACGGTGCGCGCACCCCTCGTGTCCGAGTGCTTCGCAAACGTCGAGTGCACCGTCGCCGACGACCGGCTCGTCGGCGACTACGACCTGTGGCTGCTGCGGATCGAGAAGGCGTGGATCGACCCGGCCGCGCCCGCGGCGAGCGAGGTGCACCACCGCGGCGACGGCACCTTCTCGACGAACGGCGACCTGATCGACCTGCGGCGTCGGATGACCAAGTGGGAAGCGCTCACGCGCGACTGACACCGGTCGGCGGGCAGTCGGCCACCACATTCGGAAGGAGAAGACAGTGGAGATCGAAGGCAGAACCGTCGTGCTCACCGGCGCGACGAGCGGGATCGGGGCTGCAGCGGCACGACGGCTGGCAGCCGAGGCCGGTCACCTGATCGTGCAAGGCCCTGAGTCGGAGGCGGAGGTCGGCGAGCTGCTCGCGGAACTGCGGTCCGCCGGCCGGGCATCCGTCGACTACGTGAGCGCCGACTTCACCTCCTTCGCCGAGGTGCGCAGCGCCGCACGGCGCGTGCTCGACCTCGCCGACGGGATCGACGTGCTCGTGAACAACGCGGGCGTGCCGGGCAGCAGGCGCCGGCAGCTCACCGCCGACGGGCACGAGCGCACCATCCAGGTCAACTACCTCGCGCTGACCCTGTGGTCGGAGCTGCTGATCCCCGGGATGAGCGACGGCGGGCGGATCGTCAACGTCGGATCGACGACCCACCGGATGACCTCGCTCGCCCTCGACGATCTCGACCTGGAGCACGGGTACGACCCGGTGCGCGCCTACGCCCAGTCGAAGCTCGCCATCGTCACCTACTCCGCGTGGCTCGCGAGCCGGCTCCCGCGCGACATCAGCGTCGTCGCGATCAGCCCCGGCGTGATCAGCACCTCGCTGCTCCACTCCATGTTCGGCGGCGGCGGGGCTCCGGTCGAGCACGGAGGCGCACGCATCCGCGAGGCGGTGCTCGCCGACGTGCCGTCCGGCACCTACATCGACGACGGGGAGGTCATCGCGGCCAGCGACGACGCCCTCGATGAGCACACCCAGGCCGGGCTCGCGGACCTCACGCGACGCCTGACCTCCTGAACCAGGACGGCACGTCCGCTCCTGATCCGAGAAACAACGACGCAGAAGGGAAGACACTCATGGGAAAGCTGGATGGGAAGGTCGCCATCATCACGGGCGCCGCTCGGGGGATGGGCGCCGCGCACGCGCGTCTGTTCGTCGCCGAGGGGGCGAAGGTGGTGCTCGCCGACGTGCTCACGGAGCAGGGCGAGAAGGTGGCGGAGGAACTCGGCGACAGCGCGCGCTTCGTTCCGCTCGACGTGCGCGACCGGGAGCAGTGGACGGTGGTGGTCGACACCGCCGCGCGCGAGTTCGGTCGCGTCGACATCCTCGTCAACAACGCCGGGATCTTCCGGCGCGAGCCGATCGAGACCCACAGCCACGAGATGTGGGACGAGGTGATCGGCGTGAACCTCACCGGGGTGTGGAACGGCACCAAGGCCGTCATCGACGAGATGCGCAAGGCCGGCGGAGGCTCCATCATCAACGTCTCGTCGACGGCGGGCATCACGGGCTACGCGTACCTGCCCGCGTACTCGGCGTCGAAGTGGGCGCTGCGCGGGCTGACGAAGGCGACGGCGCTCGACCTCGGCGGATTCGGCATCCGGGCCAACACCGTGCACCCCGGATTCGTGCGCACCCCGATGACCGAGGAGCTCGGCGACAACACGGCCAACGTCGCGCTGCACCGTCAGGCGGAGGACACGGAGCTGTCGCCCCTCGTGCTCTTCCTGGCGAGCGACGACTCCGCTTTCGCGACCGGCGGCGAGTTCATCGCCGACGGCGGCGAGTCGGCGGGCATCCCGGCGCGCTGACACATCGGCCATGAGGCACCGGGTGCCCACCGCGCACCACGTGAAGGGCCGGTCCCCGTGACCGGCCCTTCATGACGTAGCCGCGCTACTGCGTAACCATCCGCTCAGCCCGAACGGGCGATCACTCGGCTGAGGGCCAGGGGATGGAGCGCAGAGACTCCTCGAGGTTCAGCTCCGCGACCCGCTGTTGCCCGCCGTGGCTCATGAGCACCTCGACCCGGTCGACCACGGCCTGCGGCGAGGGGTACACCTTGGCGTGCGCGCGAGCCTCTTCGGCCAGGTCGGGGACCGGTCCGCTCGCCTCCGCCGCGTCGAAGGCCTCCTTGGCCGCAGCCGCGACGCCCTTCGGGAGGAGCGCGATGCGGCGCGCGATCGAGTCGACCCACACGTCCAGGTACTGGCCGGGGATCTCGCGGTTGATCCATCCGTAGCGCTCGGCGGTTGCGCTGTCGTAGAGCTCGCCGCTCAAGGCGATCTCCAGCCCCCGCGCCCGCCCGACCAGTCGGTTGAGGTACTGAGTGCCACCACCGCCGGGGAAGATGCCCATCAACGATTCCGGCTGCGAGAGCCAGGTCTCGCCGGCGGCCGCGAAACGCATGTCGGCGGTCATGGCGAATTCGGCTCCCCCTGCACGCAGTCGGCCCCGGAGCTTCGCGATCGTGATTTGAGGGAGGTTGCGGAGCCGTTCGTGAAGCTGTTGCAGCGGGTTGAGAGCCGGGTCTGCTTCGGGGTCGGCAAGCGCCATGAGGCCGGCCGGGTCGAACATCCAGTTGTTGTCCGCGTGCGCCGCGAAGAATTCCGGGTTGGCGCTCTGGAACACGATCACCCGCACTCCCTCATCGCTCTGCACGACGCGGGCGAAGCGGGAGAGATCCGCGACCAGGCGCGCGTCCTCGACATTCACCGGCGCGTTGTCGATCGTGACGTACGCCACCCCCTCCCTGATGTTGACCCGAATCGCCTCGAAGTCCTCGTACTGCATCGTCCACTCCATTCTGTATTGGTCACTACAGATCGTAGCACGTTCTGTAGTGATTGATATAGAATGGGCTCATGGCCGGACGACCTCGCTCTTTCGACAGAGCCGCTGCCCTGGAAACCGCGATGCGCGAGTTCTGGGGGCGCGGCTACGCGGGCGTGACGACGGCGCAGCTCGCGAGCGCCATCGGCATCAATCAGCCCAGCCTGTATGCGGCATTCGGCGACAAGGCGACCCTCTTCGCGGAGGCGTCCGATCTGTACGCGACGAACCTGGACCGCTCGCTCGGCGAAGCCCTCGCCGCGCGACACGTGCGAGCGGCCATGGCGGCGTTGCTTCGTTCCGCCGTTCTCAACTTCACTCGGGAGGACGCGCCGCACGGATGTCTCATCATGCGGGAACCGTTGCTCGCCGAGCGTCGCAGAGCCACCCGGGAGGCGATTCTTCGCCGCTTCGAAGCTGCCGTCGCGGATGGGGAGGTTCGCAACACCGACGAGGCTCGGGCTCTCGCCGACTACGTGAACGGTGTGTTGGCCGGCATCGCTGCGCGAGCACTCGACGGAGCCAAGCGCGACGAGTTGCAGCGCATCGCCGATCTTGCGCTCGAGGCGCTCCCCCGCACCAACGTCGTCACGCCCTGACCCTGTCCACGCGCGAGCGATGGGGCGTCGCCTCCCTCCGATCAGCGACGCGCGCTGAGCCCGCCGGACCGCGCCTCGCTCCCGGCGCCGATCTCGGCGTGCCGGCTGGCTGCGCCACTCCTCCACAGCGGATCATCGGGACTGCCCATCCACAGCGGAACAGCCCTCTGGCCAGGAGAAACGTATTGTCGGTGGTGAGGTTCACGATCGGAGTATGGACAGAGCGGTGGCCCTTCTCGAGCAGGCGGAACACCTGCTGCGCGAGGCCGCCGCGCTGGCGGTCCAGCCGCTGACCGACGCGGAGCTGTGCGACCTCACTCGACGCGGCGAGGTCGTCGGTCGGCTCGCCGACGCGGTGCGCGTGGCCACCGCGGGCGAGGTCGCGGAGCGGTCCCGTCACGAGCTCGGCACCGCGGGTCTCGCCTACCGGAACGGATGCACGCGACCGGCACACCTCATCGAGCGGATCGCCCTCGTCTCGCAGCGGGAGGCGCACGCCCGGATCCGCCTCGCCGGGGCCCTGCGTGGTCGGGTGACGCTCACCGGGGACCCGTTGCCCGCATCCCACCCGGCGGTGGCGGATGCGGTGCGGGATGGGCGGGTGGGAGTCGAGTCGGCGATCCGGATCATCGACATGCTCGACTCCGTGGCCGCTCGCGGCCAGGTGCACCCCGACGAGCTGGATGCCGCGGAACTCGAACTGGTCACCCTCGCGGTCACCACCTCCGCGGATGCGTTGAAGCACTCCATCGCGGTGTGGCAGGCGCACCTCGATCAAGACGGCGCCCGGCCCCGAGAGGAGGTGCTGCGAGCTCAGCGTCGATTCACGATCGGACGGGAGGTGGACGGGATGACTCCGTTCTCCGGCCTCGCCGACCCTCTCTCCGCTGGGCTCTTGCGCGCCGCCATGGCCGAGAGCACCGCACCGGGCCGCTCTCCGCGTTTCCTCGGTCCCGGTGACCTCGACCCCAGCGACCCGGACTCGGACCCGCGCACCCGTGGGCAACGGCAGTTCGACACCCTGCTGGGACTCGTCACGGCCGGCCTGAGGTCGCCGGATGGCGGGTCGCTGCGGCCGACCGCGCTGGTGAGCATCGTCGTCTCCGCACAAGACCTCGCCGCCGGGTCGGGGTCGGCGTGGATCGACGACGTCGACACCCCGATCAGCGCCTTCACCGCCAAGGCGCTCACCTGCGACGCCGACACGTCGACCATCGTCCTCGGCGACAACGGCGAAGTGCTCCACCTCGGACGCAAAGAGCGCCTGTTCACTGCGGCGCAACGCCGTGCGCTCGCAATCCGGTACGGCGGATGCATCTGGCCCGGGTGCACGGCACCGCCCTCGTGGTGTCACGCGCACCACCTCGTCGAGTGGAGGCACAACGGACCCACCGACATCGACAACGGCGTGCTGTTGTGCACGGCACACCACTACATGCTCCACAACAGCGACTACCGGTTACGGATGATCCGCGGCAAACCCCACATGCTCGCCCCGCCGCACATCGACGCCGCCCGACAGTGGCGCGCCCTCGGTCGACAACGCGCCACCGCGAAAGCCATCCCGGCAGCACGGTCGGGGTGAGAGGCACGGGCGGGTGGCCCAACCGCAAGCTCAGCCTGTCGAAGCGGGTGACACAACAGTTCCCTTCGACAGGCTCAGGGAACGGACGGTCGCTGAGCCTGTCGAAGCGGGTTGCACAACGGTTCCCTTCGACAAGCTCAGGGAACGGGACCCCGACCACTCAGGGAACGGGCGCGGGTCAGTGGTGGTACGCGTGGACGACCGCGTGGCCCTTGCCGCGCGCGATCATCCAGCGGTTCACCGGGGTGGTCACCACGAACGCGAGCGCGAGCGCACCGGCGAGCGAGACCCAGAACACCCACGACGTGACGCCCGCCTCCATCGCGCCCGGGATCGAGAGCATCGCCGCGTTGTCGACGACCTCCATGACGGCGATCGAGATGGTGTCCGCCGCGAGCGCGATCTTGAGGGCGTTGCGGAACGGCACGCCGGCGCGCAGTACACCGCGCATCGTCAGCGCGTAGCCGAACACGAACGCGAGAGCGATGGCGAGGGCCACGGTGGCCAGGTCGTGCAGACCGAGGCTCGTTCCGATCACCATGCCGAGCACCTCGCCGATGGCGCATCCGATCAGACAGTGCAGCGTCGCCTGCGCCGCCATCCCCCACGACACCGAGCGCCATCCGGCCGCCTCGTCATGGCCGTGGTGTTCGTGCCCCGTGTGCATCGCGTGATCCGACATGATGACCTCCTGACGATGAGCATACCCCTAGGGGGTATAATCGCAAGCCCCGGCCGCACATTCCACCCGCACGCCGAAGTGCCCCGTCGACTCGAGGCCGACGGGGCGCTGAGAACGAGGGGTGTCAGCTCTCCCGACGGCGACGGATGCCGAACAGCACGGCTCCGCCGAGCAGCAGCATCCCGGCACCCAGCGCGAGCGGCAGCGCGTCGCCCGCTCCCGTCGCCGCGAGCGCGCCGCCGACCGGACGCACCGGTGCACCGGCGGCCGGCGAGGTCGGATCGACCGCGACGAGTGCCGGCAGCACCTCGAGCGGCGTCCATCCGATCACCGCACCGTCCGCATCCTGCACCGCGAGCCGGTAGTCGCCCACCGGAGCGGATGCGGGGATCACCGCGAAGATGCGGCCGTCGGCACCGACGCGGGTCCACCCGCCGAGCGCGATGGGCCCGTCGCCGTGCAACCACGCCTGCACCCACTGACCGGCGAACTGCGTTCCCACCGTGATCGCGATCGCGTCACCCTGACGCGCGCTGTCGGGCGCGTCGATCGCGTTCTCGCCGGCCGGATCGAGCTGGTCGCCCGGAACGGGGACCGACGGCTGCGCGGGAGCACCGTCGCCCGGCTCCTCGCCACCCGGCTCCTCGTCGTCGCCGAGCAGCGTGAACGCGCGCACCTCCGAGTAGGCGACCGCACCGTGCGGGTCCGTCGACTGCACGTACCAGGCGTGCGTGCCCTCACCCGCGGCCCACTCGGTCTCGAGTTCCGCCCCGCTCTCGACATCCGAGAACGAGCCGAGAACATCCGCCGTCAGCACGTCCGCCTGGAACGCGTCCGCCGCGAGCGTCTTCGCACGGGGCACGATGCCGGCCTGCGCGTAGGGGATCGTGAACTCCTGGTGCTGCTGCTCGAGCGTCGGGTCCTCGGAGTCGTAGTCGTGCTCGTAGGGCGAGAACGTACGCACCGTGATCGCCTGACCGACGTTGTCGAAGTGCATGAGGCGCAGGTACCCCTGACCGCCCTCCGGCAGACCCTGGTAGTCGAACAGCATCGCCGTGACCGTGCGATCGGGCGTGCCGTCGCCGTCGTCGTCGTACTCGAACAGGCGCGTGTACGCGTCGTGGTAGTGCCCCGACGACACGAACCTGACGTTCGGGTTGACGGCGATGACCTCGTCGAGGATGCGCTGCGGCACCGGTCCGAGGCCGCCGGTCGTGAGCATGAACTCGTGCAGGGCGACGATCGCGGTGCGCTCGGGGTACTGCGCGAGCACCTCGTTCATCCACGCGATCTGCTCGTCGCCGGGCGCCCATCCCATGTAGAGCACGATGAAGTCGAGCCCGCCCATGGTCATGAGGTCGTAGTGCCCGCGGTTGTCGAGGTGCGTGCCGCCGTACCAGGGGTTGTCGGCGTACCGCGCCTCGCCGAAGTACTGGCTGTACTTCGTGTAGTCGTTCGTCTGCTGGTTGACGTCGTGGTTGCCGGCGAGCACGCCGTACGGCAGATCCGCGTCGTCGAGCAGGCGGTACGCCGGGTCGGCGCGCAGCCACTGGGCCGGGTCCTCCGACTGGTCGACGATGTCGCCCGTGTGCATGAGGTACTGCAGGTTGAGGTCGCTGCGCTCGCGCAACAGGTACTGGTGGATGGCCACCTGGCGGTCGTAGATGTCGTCGTTCGCGTTGTAGTACTGCGTGTCCGACTCCCACGCGAACGTGAAGTCGTACGCCGAACGCGGGGTGTCCTCCGGGTGGTTCGGCTCGACCGGGGTCTGCCGCGTCGACAGGTCGTCGCCGGCGAAGCCCTCCGAATGCTGCACGAGCACCGTCACCACGCCGTCGCGGGCGTAGGCGTCCGCAGCCACGAGCGCGTCGAGCGTGAACGTCGTCGGCGCGCCGCCGGTGGTGAGGTGCCGGTCGACCTCGGTCCACGCGCCCGCGGCCGGGTCGAGCACGTACATGAGCACCTTGGCGTCGGCGTTCGCCGATCCGTCCCAGCGGATGCGCACCTGGGCGCCCTCGCCGGCGTCGGCCGGCACGGCCACCTCGAAGAGCTGGTACGGCAGCTTGCTCGAGCTCTCGACACTGCCGATCGTCTCGTCGAAGGCGGCCATCGCACGCGCCTGGTCCTCGGTCACGGGCGTCGCCTCGGGGCGGTCCACGGCGAGGGCGTCCGTCGCGGTACCGCTCGACACCTGGACGCCGGCGCCCGGCGTCAGCTCGTAGCCGCGGCGGAACGACACGTCGAGCCGGTCGCCGCTCGGGTCCGTCGCGCGAGCGCGCAGGTCGACGGAGTCGCCCTCGAGCTCAGCGCCGTCCTCCGGCGACAGCAACTCGTTGCCGGGCTCCTCGACCGGGGTCGTGAAGCGCACCTCCCGCGTGCCGACGTTGCCGAGGGCATCCGTCGCCGTGAACACCGCGACGTGCTCCGCCGCGGCGAGCTGCAGCGAGGAGGTGCGGAACGGGAGGGTGATCGCCTCGCCGTCGAGCGTCGCGGTGAGGCTCTCAAGACCCGAGCCCCCATCCGTGGCCTCTGCGTCGATGACGAACTCGCCCTGGTAGAGACGCTCCTCGAGGTCGGTGGTCACCGCGGGCGCAGTGTTGTCGACCCTGACCGTCACGGTCGACGACCCGGCGGCGCCGACCGCCGAGACCGTGTGCGATCCGTCCGACACCTTCGTCGTGTCCCACTCGTGGGCCACGGAGGTGAAGGCGTCGTCGGGCAGCGTGAACGTCGTCTCGAAGTAGTCGACCGATCCGCCGCTGTCACCCATCGCGATGATCTTCGTCGGGTCGGTGTACTCGGGGGCGCGCAGCGTGCGGCCGTCCGGCAGCACGAGGCGCATGTTGTACACGGAGAAGTTGTCGTTGTTCTCGTTCGGGTCGATCTCCGGCGCCGCCTTCGTGCCGGCGTAGATCCGCACGGCGAAGGGGCGCCCGGGCTCGACCTCGTCGAGCGGGATGGCGGACTGCACGGTCTCGACGCCGCCGTAGACGCCGCGGTCGAAGATGGTGAGCACCTCGTCGCCCATGCGCACGCCGTTGCGGAAGTACGCGTCGGTCGCGGTCGCCTCGAACGCGAACACCGGTTCGCGCTCGACTTCGATGCGCGTCTGGACCCGGGTGGAGTCGATCAGGAGATCGAGCGCCGGCGGGGCGGTCTCGCCCGTCGCCCGCAGATCCTGCACGCCGGAGAGGAACGCGCCGTTCTCGACGGAGAGTCGCACGGGGGCGGGCGTCGTGTCGCTCACGACGGCCGCCGCGCCGGTGTCGGCGAGGTTGTCGCCGTCGGATGCGGTGAGGCGGTAGTCGTACCGTCCCTTGCCGATCGTGTCGACGGCGGGCAGCGAGAAGCGGAACACGCCGTCCTCGTCGGGCAGCAGGTTGTAGCTGCCCATCGGCCCGTCGACGTCGTTCGAGAGCTCGAGGGTCACGGTGCGCACGAGGGTCTCGTCGGTCACGCGCGCGGCGAAGTCGATCGCCGCGGCGCCCGGCGTGAACGTCGCCGGGGTGCGGTTCTCGATGACGGGCGCGACGGTGTCGACGGGCGACGGCATGAGAGCGACCGGCACTTGCGTGTCGCCGACGCGACCGGGCGTCGCGGGCGAGATGCCGCTCTTGGTCTGGATGTTCGTGTCGTCGGGGTTCGCGGTGTACTGGATGCCCGCATCCGCGACGGTGTCGTCGACACCGCCGAGGTTGTAGTACGCGCGGTTCAGGGAGACGCCGGAGTTCGTGATGATCTCCAGTCCACGGGGAGAGCCGTTCGCCATACCGCCGGAGAAGACCTCGACGAGGTCGACGCCGAGCTCGAGGTCGGTGCCGAACCGGGCGTTGAAGTCGGCCGCGGTGAGGGCGTCGTTCGCACCGTTCTTGATCCAGAAGACGAGCGTTCCGCCCGGCTCGACCACCGCATCCCGCGGCGTCGACGGCCACAGCGCGGTCGAGCTGTTGCTCAGGTCGGCGAGGGGGTACAGGTAGCGGAGCGTGTAGTCCGAGAAGTCGACCGGCCGGTTCGTGGCGTTGTAGACCTCGACGAACTCGTACCCGTCGGCGCTGCCGACATTCGTCGAGTCCGGGAGCAGCTCGGTGATCTGCAGCGGAGCCGTCACCAGAACCGGGTCCTCCGGGCGCTCGAGCGCGCTGTGCAGCACGGCCGGGTCGACGACGCCGGGCGTGGGGCCGACGAGGCTGCGGTGCAGCGGCATCGAAGGGGTACCGATGACGTCGGGCACGCGGTACTCGGCACCGAGCCCGCCGCTCACCGACCCGGCCGGGTAGAACGACCACCCGATCGCCGTGCCGTCGGCGTCGACGATCCGCACGCCGCGGTCGCCGCCGTTCGCGAACGCGCCCTGCCCGGTCGCGCGCACGACCTCGACGTCGGCGGGCAGCGACGGGTAGAACGTGCGGAACTGCGCCTCGGTGATCGCCTCGTTCGGGGTGGAGGTCCAGAACACCGTGACGCCGCGCGCCGGCACGACCGTGCCCTCGGGCACGGTGAGCACGACGTCGCGGTCGCGCACGTCGCTGTCGGTGTAGATGTAGTGGAAGCGGATGCCCGCGGCGCCGAGTGCGATCGGCTCGTCGGTGGTGTTCGCGACCTCGAAGTACTCGAAGTTGTCGGCCCCCGTGTTGTCGGCGGCGATCTCGGTGACGACGAGCGGCCAGTGGGCGCCGGCGTTGCTCCACTCCTCCGGTTCCTCGGTCGGCGGCAACGGCTGCAGGAGGGCGGCATCGATCGTGCCGGGAGTGGGCGCGACGCGCTGCTCGCGCGGTTGCATGAGCACACCGGTCTCGTCGGCCGGCACCCCGAAGGTGACGCCCGCGTTCTCGGCCGCGGACCCGCCCGGGTAGAACGAGTCGGAGATCGTGCCGCCGTCGGCGTCGAGCACGCGGATGCCGCGGGCGCCGCCGTTGGCCATGCCCGCCTGGCCGGTCACGCGCACGATGTCGTAGGTGTTCGCCTGCGTCGCGGGGAAGCTCGCGCGGAACTCGTCCTCCGTACGCGCGAAGCTGTCGATCGTTCCCGTGTCGTTGCGGTAGCTCAGCCAGAACACCGTCGTCGCACCCCCGGGGATGACCGTCGGCTCTTCGACGGTGAGGGCCACGGGGCTGGTACCGCCGTAGTAGGCGAACCCGATGCCCTCGGCCGCGAGGTCGATCGGGGCGTCCGTGGTGTTGGTCACCTCGAAGAACTCGAACTCGTCGCCGCCGGTCGTGTCGGGCACGATCTCGGTGACGATGAGCGGCCAGCGGTCGGCGACGGCGGCCTGGGCGGGAGCGGCGACGAGTACGGATGCGGCGACGGCGCCGATCACGAGGGCCGCAGCGGCGGCGCGGGTGGAGCGGAGGGCGGAATCGGGCACGACGAACCGTTTCTTTCGAGGGGGAACCTCGCGAACGTTACGGAGCGCCACCCAACCGGGGATGGACGACGAGACGACCCGCCGGTGACCGCCGGGTGAACGGACGGTGGACCGCCGGCCCGCACCTGCTGCCGCTCCATGCCCGCCCCCGCTCACGCGATTCCAGCGACATCCCAGCGCGCGTGGGCAGGCTGACCGGATGTTCGAGGGCTTCGAAGAGGACACGTTCGATCTCGGCGACTCGCGCGTCTTCGCGCGGTGGGGTGGGTCCGGCCCGCCCGTCGTGCTCCTGCACGGGCATCCGCGCACCTCGAGCACGTGGCATCGCGTGGCCCCGCTGGTCGTCGACGCAGGATTCACGGTCGTGTGCCCCGACCTGCGCGGCTACGGAAGGTCGAGCGGTCCAGCGACCACCGCCGATCACGCCCCGTACTCGAAGCGCGCGATGGCCGGCGACATCCTCGGCCTCATGGACCGTCTCGGCCACGAGCGGTTCCACCTCGTCGGCCACGACCGCGGCAGCTATGTGGCACTGCGGCTCGCTCTCGACTCCCCCTCGCGCGTCGAACGCCTCGTGCTCATGGACTGCATCCCGATCAGCGAGCACCTGGAGAACCTCACGCCGGAGTTCGCGACCGAGTGGTTCCACTGGTTCTTCTTCGCTCAGTCGCACGTACCGGAACGGGTCATCACCGCCGATCCGGAGGCCTGGTACGGCGCGGATCCGAACAGTATGGGTGCCGAGAACCACGCCGAGTGGCTGAACGCCGTGCGGAACCCGGCGACCGTGCACGCGATGCTGGAGGACTATCGCGCCGGACTCACCGTGGATCGTGCCGACGAGTTGCGGGACCGGTCATCCGGCCGACGCGTCGAGCCTCCATTGCTCGTGCTGCAGGCGTCGGAGGAGAACCTCCACGCGGACGTCGCGAAGGTGTGGGGGCGGTGGGCCACCGACGTGAGGCACGCCGTCATCGAGTCGGGACACCACAGCGCCGAGGAGGCCCCCGAGCCGTTGAGTCGCGCGATCGTCGAGTTCCTCAGGGCGTGACGGCGGCGCGGCCGCGATCGAGGAGCACGACGGCGAGTGCACCACCGGCGAGCAGCAGTGCTCCGATCGGCAGCAGCACCGTGGCGCCCGCGACCGGCGGCCCGACGAGGCCCGCCAGCACGGCGAGCGTGCGCCGAGCGGCGGGGTCGAGGTGCGACCTCCGCCAGGCGGCGTGCCCGAGCAGGGCGAGCGCCGTCGCGATGCACAGCCACGCGATCAGGAGGCCCGCCACGATGATCTCGCCCTCGAGCGGGTGCGTGGGCCGGCCCGCGTCCACCGCGTCGAATCCCGCACTCCACGTCACGACGACCGCGAGCCCGGCGGCCCCGCCGACGACGGAGGACGACACCACGAGCGCGTACCGCCGGCTGGAGAGGGCGCCGCGTGAGCGCAGGGACGCCGCGACGGCCGCCACCATGAGCGGTGAGGCGAGCACGAGGTTCACGGCCCACGGCAGCCAGGTGGCCCCGACCGCGCTCAGTTCGATGAGGAACAGCACCGTGAGCACGGTGGACGCGAGCGCGCACGCCGCGGCGGCGGCCGCGCTCACGAGCGCGATTCGAGCCCACCGTCGCGGTGCCGCCGCGCGCGTCGCGTCGGTCATCAGTCGAGCAGGCTCTCGCGCCAGGTCGGATGCTCGGGTGCCCAGCCGCGGGAACGCGCGAGGGCGTTGGATGCGGCGCGGCCGGGGGCGGGTGCGGGCGAGAGCTCGCGAAGCTCTGCGCCGAAGCCGCGGCAGAAGATCGGCGCCCACTCCGCGGCGGGAGCCGGGTCGTCGTCGACGACGTTGACGGCGCCGGCGGGCCACTCGACCGCGAGCACCGTGGCGGCGACGGCGTCGTCGACGTGCACCCAGGAGGTCATGTCGGTCGTCGGCGTCACCCGACCCTGTCGCGCCTGCTCGGCGAGCGCCCCGTCGGGCGCGTACCAGGTGCCCGGACCGTAGAACAGCCCGTAGCGGAGCACGACGCCCACGGGCATCCGCGCCACCTGCGCCTCGAGTCCCGCGATCGACGGGTAGGTGCGGCGGCCTGTGCCCTCGTCGTCCAGGTCGAGCGGAGTGGACTCGTCGGCCGGTGTCGCGCCCGGCCGGTACGCCCACGCGATGCTCTGCGCGACCATCCGTTCCACGCCCACGGCGAGCGCCGCGTCGACGAGGTGCCGCGTGCCGTCGGTGCGTACGCGCGCGTTGCCGGCGAAGTCGAGCTGCGCGAGGTCGGTCAGCTGGTGGATGACGACGTCGGGGTGCACCTCGCGCACGGCCGCGTGGACGGCGTCACCGTCGAGGGCGTCGAGCAGCATCCCGTGGGCGCCGCTCGCCTGGATGCGCTCGATCCGCTCCTCACGGCGGGTGGTGCCGTGCACCTCGTGCCCGGCGAGCACGAGCGCGGGCAGCAGCCGGCGCCCGATGACGCCGCTCGCTCCGGCGACGAGGATGCGCGCCACGGTCGGCTCCGGTCAGTCGGTTCCGGCGTCGAACGCGGCGCGTTCCGACGCGGCGTCGGTCGCCCGCTCGAGCGCGTCCGCGTGCTCGGTGCGGTCGAGGATGTCGTCGGCGGCGCCCGCCTCGAGCTGGCCGACGAGTTCCGCCGTCGTGCCGCCGATGAGGCCGGCCGCCGCGTAGCGCTCGAGGCGTGCACGCGAGTCGGCGATGTCGAGGTTGCGCATGGTGAGCTGCCCGATGCGGTCGTCGGGACCGAACGCGGAGTCGCCCACGCGCTCCATCGACAGCTTCTCGGGGTGGTAGCTGAGGGCCGGCCCGGTCGTGTCGAGGATCGTGTAGTCGTCGCCGCGACGCAGTCGCAAGGTGACCTCGCCCGTCACGGCGGAGCCGACCCAGCGCTGGATGGACTCGCGCAGCATGAGCGACTGCGGGTCGAGCCAGCGTCCCTCGTACATGAGGCGTCCGAGTCGGCGGCCCTCGGAGTGGTAGTTCGCGATCGTGTCCTCGTTGTGGATCGCGTTCAGCAGGCGCTCGTAGGTGATGTGCAGCAGCGCCATGCCGGGAGCCTCGTAGATGCCGCGGCTCTTCGCCTCGATGATGCGGTTCTCGATCTGGTCGGAGACGCCGAGCCCGTGGCGTCCGCCGATCGCGTTCGCCTCGAGCACGAGGGCGACCGGGTCGTCGAACTCGACGCCGTTGATGGCGACGGGCCGCCCGTCTTCGAAGCGCACCGACACCTCCTCGGTCGCGATCTCGACGTCGTCGCGCCAGGCGGCGACACCCATGATCGGCTCGACGATGTCGAGGCTCGCGTCGAGCTCCTCGAGCCGCTTGGCCTCGTGGGTGGCTCCCCAGATGTTCGCGTCGGTGCTGTACGCCTTCTCGGTCGCATCGCGGTAGGGGAAGCCGCGGGCGACGAGCCACTCGCTCATCTCGGTGCGGCCGCCGAGCTCGCCGACGAACGACGCGTCGAGCCAGGGCTTGTAGATGCGCAGGCGCGGGTTGGCCATGAGGCCGTAGCGGTAGAACCGCTCGATGTCGTTGCCCTTGTAGGTGGAGCCGTCGCCCCAGATGTCGACGCCGTCCTCCTTCATCGCGCGCACGAGCAGCGTGCCGGTCACCGCGCGGCCGAGGGGCGTCGTGTTGAAGTACGTCTTGCCGCCCGAGCGGATGTGGAACGCGCCGCACTGCAGGGCGACGAGGCCCTCCTCGACGAGCGCGGTCTTCGCGTCGACGAGACGCGCGATCTCGGCGCCGTACTCCTTCGCACGCGCGGGCACCGCATCGATGTCGGGCTCGTCGTACTGCCCGATGTCGGCGGTGTAGGTGCAGGGCACGGCGCCCTTCTCGCGCATCCACGCCACCGCGCAGGAGGTGTCGAGACCTCCCGAGAAGGCGATTCCGACTCGCTCACCGATCGGCAGACTGCTCAAGACCTTGGACACACCACAACCTTACGGCGAGACCGGTACTCCCTCGTCCGCGCTCACGCGGCGCGGAGCGCGCGTTCCTCGGCCGGGATCCGGAACTTCAGCAGCAGGATCGCGTTCAGCACGGTGAACACGACCGCGGTGATCCACGAGGTGTGCACGAGGGGCAACGCGATGCCCTCCACGGCGACGATCACGTAGTTGGGGTGCCGCAGCCAGGCGAATCGGTAGGGCCCGCGACGTTCGACGAGTCCCATCCCCGGCACGACGATGATGCGCGTGTTCCACTGGCTGCCGAGTGCCCAGATCACCCAGTAGCGGCCCGCTTGGCAGAGCAGCGCGAGAGCGAGCATCGCCCACCCCAGCGCGGGGATGAACGGACGGTCCAGAAGCCACGCCTCGAGGAACGCCCCGATGAGGAGCGCGGTGTGCAGGGCGACCATCGCCGGGAAGTGCCCACGACCGGACTCCACCCCGCCACGCTCGAACGCCCACGCCGCGTTCCGCTTCGAGATCACGAGTTCGACGATGCGCTCCGCGCCGGTGATCAGGATGAGGACGCCGTACCAGAGGATGCTCATGTCGTTCCGTTCCGTTCCGTTCGGGTCGAGGGCCGGTCAGGCGCCGGGGTGGCCGACCGGGAGGCTGTGCCAGGTGTCGAACGCGACGGCGGCCGCCCCGTCCTTGTCGCCTGCCGCGCACAGCGCGATGAGCCGGTCGTGCAGTTCGATGGATGCCCGACCGTCGTGGCCGAATCGCAGGCGTTCCGCCCGACGCACGACCGGTCCGAACTGATCGAGGACCGTGTCGACGGCGCGATTGCCGAGCGCGGCCACGGGGACCGAGTGCAGTCGCTCGTCCGCTTCGAGGGCGGCCGCGACGTCGCCCGCCTCGACCGCGTCGGCGAAGCGGCGGTTCGCCTCGCGCATGCGGTCCAGCTGCGCCTCGTCGAGCGTGCCGGCGGTCTGGAAGACGGCGAGGTGGTGCATCGCCGCGACGACGTCCCGGGCGTCACGGAGGGCCTTCTCGTCGATGGCACTCACGGTGGTGGAGCGCCCGGGTTGCGCCACGACGAGCCCGCTCCCGGCCAACCGCAGCAGCGCCTCCCGCACGGGCGTGCGACTGACGCCCAACCACTCCGCCAGCTCCATGTCCTTCAGCTGCTCACCGGGGGCGAAGGTGCAGTCCACGATGGCGTCGCGCAGGCGCCGGTACACGTCGTCGCGCAGGAGCGTTCGATCGACGGCGGGCACATCGCGGGGAATAGGCACGCGATATATTGCACACACGACGTGCCCGCGCGGCAAATCCGAGGCAGCGGTGCAGCGATCCGCGTGGATGCGTCCGGCCCCCGCGCCTTAGTCACACGACGACCTTGGCGATCTCCTCCTCGAGCAACGAGATGTTGATCTGCGTCGCCGCGTGGGTGCCGGCGCCGAGCGAGATCGGAACGAGCGCCTTCATGTCGGCGACATTGCCGATCGCCCACACTCCGTCGACACTCGTCTGACCGCTCGGATCGGTGCTCACGAAGGGACCTGCGGGGGTGTCGAGGGTCGCGCAGCCGAGCGAGGTCAGCAGGGCATCCGAGGGACGGGGCCGCGCACCTACGAACACACGGGACACCCGGTGCGTTCCGTCCCCCGTGCGCACCTCGAGCTCGCCGAGCGAGCCGCTCACCTCGAGCGCGGCCGGGGCGAGCCGGATCCCCCGGGCACGGAGACCGGCGAGTTCGACCTCCGGGATCCCGGCCTCGGCCGCGCCGAACACCGTGAGCTCGGAGGTCCACTGGCGCAGCAGGTGGGCCTGGTTCCTGCTCATCGGCGAGGTGGCGATCACGCCGAGCGGCTGGTCGCGCACCTCCCATCCGTCGCAATACGGGCAGACCACCGCGGCGGTGCCCCACAACTGCTGCACACCGGGCACGTCGGGCAGTACGTCGACGAGGCCCGTGGCGACGACCACGCGACGGGCGGAGATCGACTCGGGGCCGTGCACCCGGAATCCGCCGTCGATGCGGTCGATCCCGGTCACGACTCCCTCGGCGAACTGCACCCCGTACCGGCTCGCCTCGAGGCGGCCGCGTTCGAGGAGCTCGAGCGGGGACATCCCGTCGCGGCTCAAGAGTCCGTGCATGTGTGCGGCGGCGCGGTTGCGCGGCTGCCCGGCGTCGATGACGAGAACCGATCGTCGCGCCCTGCCGAGCATCAGAGCGGCACTCAGACCGGCGGGGCCCCCTCCCACGATCACGACGTCGAACTGCCGGGTACCCGCCTCGGTCGTCTGCACGATGGTCTCCTTCACTGCTCGGGATGCGCGCCGCAGTGCGGGCGCGGCACCCCAATATATTGCATTTCGCATGACGGTGGGCCGATGTCGTCCAATACTGTGCCGTGCATGGATGCTCTCGAGACTCTGCGCGGTGTGGTCCTGCTCGTCCACCTGGTCGGCTTCGCCGTCATGTTCGGCGGGTGGGTCGTCGAAGCGGCCGCTCGGCGCTATCAGGCGACCCGGCTCATGGACTTCGGCGTGCTCATCGCCGGCGCCGCGGGTCTCGTTCTCGCGGCGCCGTGGGGCATCGACGGCGAGCTGAACTATGTGAAGATCGGCACCAAGCTCGTGGTGCTGATCGTCGTGGGCGCGCTCATCGGAGCGAGCACGAGTCGCCGCAAGAAGGGCACACCGCTGCCGGCGTGGGTCTTCTGGCTCATCGGCGTGCTCATCCTCTTCAACGCCGCGATCGCCATCCTCTGGTAGCGCTCAGCCGCGTTCGAGCGGGCGCCACACCACGACGGCGTTGCTGCGCTTCACGCGCGTGCCGGCGCGCAACGTCACGACGTCGCCGGACTCGCCCGCGGCGAACACGCGGCGGCCGGAGCGGCTGAGCAGCTCGTCGGCGAGCGCCGACTCGAGTTCGCGCACGCGGGAGCGGAGTTCGGCGGCCTCGTTCTCGAGCTGCAGGATGCGCCGGATGCCCTCGAGGTTCAGTCCCTCGGCGCTGAGCTTGGCGATCTCCCGCAACTGCACGACATCGCGCATCGAGTAGCGCCGCGACTTGCCGGCCGTGCGGGTGGGGCTCACGAGCCCCAGCCGGTCGTACTGCCGCAGCGTCTGCGGGTGCATGCCGGCGAGCTCGGCGGCGACGGCGATCGCGAAGATCGGGCTCGACTCGTCCATCCGGCTCTCCTTCCGCATCCGTCGTTCTCGCGCGCCGCAGCTCCGCTAGTGCGCCGCGCTCCGCGCGGTGTCGAGCAGGTCGGTGCGCGGGTTCTCGTCGGGCATCGCGGCGGCGAACTCCTCGAGCAGCCGTCGCGCGTCGCCCGTCAGGTGGTTGGGTACCGCGACCTGGACGGTCGCGAGCAGGTCGCCCGTGCCCTTCGCGGTCGTGATGCCGCGGCCCTTGACGCGCAGCACCCGGCCGCTCGGAGTGCCCGGGGTGACGCGCAGGCGCACGACGTCGCCCTCGAGGGTCGGCACCTCGATCGTCGCGCCGAGGGTCGCCTCGACGAAGGTCACCGGCACGTCGACGCGCAGGTTGAGCCCGTCGCGCTCGAACACCGGGTGCGGTCGCACGGTGACGGTGAGCACGAGGTCGCCGGCCTCGCCGCCGTCCGGGCTCGGTTCGCCCTTGCCCTTGAGGCGAATCTTCTGCCCGTCGCTCACCCCGGCCGGGATCCGCACACGGAGCGGCTTCGCGCCGACCTGCAGCGTGACCGTGTCGCCGCGGATCGCGGTGAGGAAGTCGACGGTCGTCGTCGCGGCGACGTCGCGGCCCTTCGTCGGTCCGCCGAAGCCGCGGAAGCCGCCGCTCGTGCGTCCGAAGCCGCCGTTGCCGAACATCCCGCCGAGCAGGTCGTCGAAGTCGCTCTGCTGGTAGCGGGTTCCGCCGCGCGGCTGACCGAACATGCCGCCGAACACGTCGTCGAACCCGCCCGCGCCCTGACCTCCGGCGGTGAAACGCGCGCCGGATCCCATCGCACGGATCTGGTCGTACTCCTGCCGCAGCTCCTTGTCGGAGAGCACGGAGTACGCCTCGCTGATGTTCTTGAACCGCGCCTCGGCGGCGGCATCACCCGGATTCGAATCCGGGTGATACTGCCGCGCGAGCTTGCGGTACGTCTTCTTCAACTCCGCGTCGGAGACGTCCTTCGAGACGCCGAGCACGGCGTAGAAGTCCTTGTCGAACCAGTCCTGGCTCGCCATGAACGGCACCTCCTCCCAGTACTGCCGATGCCCGCGCTAGGCGGGGACCGAGACCGCGACCTTGGCCGCACGGATGAGGCGGTCGCCGAGGGCGTAACCGATCTCGATCACGTCGGCCACGATCGGCTTCTCGACATCCGCACTCGGCAACTGGGCGAGCGCCTCGTGGAAGTGCGGGTCGAACTCCTCGCCCTTCACCCCCACCTGACGCAGGCCGTACTTCTCGAACCCGGCGCGCAGCTTCTGCGCGATCAGCGCGAGGGCGCTGCCCTCGGGCAGATCGCCGTGCTGCTCGGCGCGGGCGAGGTCGTCGACCGCCGGCAGCAGCGAGCGGATGACCTCGGCGATGACCGCTTCGCGATTCGCGGCGCGGTCGCGCTCGACCCGGGTGCGGAAGTTCACGAGCTCCGCCTGCGCGCGCAGCATGTCGTTGCGCATCTCGGCCACGAGGTCGCGCTGGGCGTCGTCGAGGATCTGCTGATCCTCGGTCGACAGCTCGACATCCGGACCCTCGGCCTGGATCAGGTCGTCGGCCGACTGCACGTCGGCCGTGTCGCCGTCTTCCGACGCCTGCTCGGCGGAGGGCTGGCCGGGGGCGGCGGCGTCCGACGCCGCCGCCTCCGGGCGAACCTCTCCGGTCTCGGGATCGATGCGGCGCTTGTCGCGCACGACCGGTTCCTCGTTCTCTTCGGGGTTCATGTCCACCATCTCGTTACTTCTTGTCGGTCTCGTCGTCGACGACCTCGGCGTCGACGATGTCCTCGTCGTCGTTCGACGCGGTCGGCTGCTCGGCGTTCGGCTGTTCGCCGCCGCCGGCCGGGGCACCCGCGTCCTGCGAGTAGAGCGCCTGCCCGAGCTTGGTCTGGCTCTCGTTGAGCTTGTCGAACGCGGTCTTCACGGCCGCGTCGTCGTCACCCGAGAGGGCCGTCTTCAGCGCGTCCACGTCGCCCTGCACGTCGCTCTTCACGTCGGCGGGGAGCTTCTCGTCGTTCTCCTTGATGAGCTTCTCGATCGAGTAGACGAGCTGCTCGGCGTTGTTGCGCACCTCGGCGGCCTCGCGACGCGCCTTGTCCTCTGCTGCGTGCTCCTCGGCCTCGCGCACCATGCGCTCGATGTCGTCCTTCGGCAGCGACGAGCCGCCGGTGATCGTCATCGACTGCTCCTTGCCGGTGCCCTTGTCCTTCGCCGAGACGTGCACGATGCCGTTCGCGTCGATGTCGAAGGTGACCTCGATCTGCGGGATGCCGCGCGGTGCCGGCGCGATGCCGGTGAGCTCGAACGTGCCGAGGTTCTTGTTGTCGCGGGTGAACTCGCGCTCGCCCTGGAACACCTGGATCGCGACCGACGGCTGGTTGTCGTCGGCGGTCGTGAAGGTCTCGCTGCGCTTCGTGGGGATCGCGGTGTTGCGCTCGATGAGCTTCGTCATGATGCCGCCCTTGGTCTCGATGCCGAGGCTCAGGGGGGTCACGTCGATGAGCAGCACGTCCTTGCGCTCACCCTTCAGCACGCCGGCCTGGAGGGCCGCGCCGACGGCGACGACCTCATCCGGGTTGACGCCCTTGTTCGGGTCCTTGCCGCCGGTGAGCTTCTTCACGAGCTCGGTCACGGCGGGCATGCGGGTCGAGCCGCCGACGAGCACGACGTGCGCGATGTCGTTCACCGAGATGCCGGCCTCGCGGATGACGTCGTCGAACGGCTTGCGGGTGCGCTCGAGCAGGTCGGAGGTCATCTGCTCGAACTGCGCGCGGCTGAGGGTCTCGTCGAGGTTCGCCGGGCCGTTCTCGGTGAGCGAGAGGTACGGCAGCTGGATGCTCGTCGAGGTCGAGGAGCTGAGCTCCTTCTTCGCCTGCTCGGCGGCCTCCTTGAGGCGCTGCTTCGCGATCTTGTCGTTCGAGACGTCGACGCCGGTCGAGTCCTTGAAGCGCTTGATGAGGTGGTCGACGACGCGCTGGTCCCAGTCGTCACCACCGAGGCGGTTGTCACCGGCGGTCGCCCGCACCTGGATGGTCGAGAAGTCGTCGTCCTTGCCCACCTCGAGCAGGGAGACGTCGAAGGTTCCGCCACCGAGGTCGAAGACGAGGATGAGCTCGTCCTCCTTGCCGCGGTCGAGCCCGTAGGCGAGCGCAGCGGCGGTCGGCTCGTTGATGATGCGCAGCACGTTGAGGCCGGCGATCTCACCGGCGTCCTTCGTGGCCTGACGCTCGGCGTCGTTGAAGTATGCGGGAACGGTGATGACGGCATCCGTCACCGGCTCGCCGAGGTACTGCTCGGCGTCGCGCTTGAGCTTGCCGAGGATGCGGGCCGAGATCTCCTGCGGCGTGTACTGCTTGCCGTCGATCTCCTGCTTCCAACCGGTGCCCATGTGGCGCTTGACCGACGCGATGGTGCGGTCGACGTTGGTGACGGCCTGGCGCTTCGCGGTCTCTCCGACGAGCACCTCGCCGTCCTTGGTGAAGGCGACGACCGACGGGGTCGTGCGGAAGCCTTCGGCGTTCGCGATGACGGTGGGTTCGCCGCCCTCGAGTACCGCGACCACGGAGTTGGTGGTTCCGAGGTCGATGCCTACTGCTCGAGCCATGTGGTATTCGCTCCTAACGAAGTTGAGTCTGTCGGTAGCAAGTTTGCTACGGGGCTCAGCTTGCGTCAAGTCGACTCAGCGAAACCTGAGCCGCCTCGACTCAGCTTCCGTCCATGTTCGCGATGCTACGAGCATCCGGTCTCGGGCCAACTAATGTGTATATTCATTCGGCTCGAATCCGACGAGCGAGAGGGAGCGGATGCTGTACAAGCATGTGCACGAGACGTTGCGGCAGGAGATCCGCGACGGCGTGCACCCGGTGGGCGAGCGGCTCCCCTCCGAGGCGGAACTCACGTCCCGCTTCGCGGTGAGCAGCATCACCCTGCGTCGCGCGCTCGACCTTCTGCGCACGGAGGGCTACGTCATCCGGCGCCCCCGGCTCGGGACCGTCGTGGTGAGCACCGACCCGGTGACCGCGACCGAGACCCCGGAGACGGGGCAGCTGCTCATCGGCTGCGTCATCACGAACTTCGACGAGACGTTCGGCTCCCGGGTGCTCGAGGGGTTGCTCGACGACGCCGCATCCGATGCGAACCTCGTGCTCAAGCGCTCGCGCGGCAGCGCCGAGATCGAGAACGAGCATGTGCGCACGCTGGTGCAGGCCGGCGTGCACGGGCTCATCGTGCTGCCGAGCTCCACTGAGTTCATCCCGCCCGCCGTGCTCGAGCTCGTCACCCAGCAGTTCCCGGTCGTCGTGCTCGACCGCCGGTACGAGGGCGTGCCGCTCTCGGCGGTGCACTCCGACAACTTCGGCGGCGCCAAGCTCGCGACCGAACACCTCTTCGAGCTCGGTCATCGCCGGGTGGGCTTCGTCGCCTCCGACATCCACCTGACCACGACCGACGACCGCCGCAACGGGTGGGTGCACGCCCACGCGGCCGCTCACATCCCGCTGCCGCATGGGGCGGAGTACCGCGCCGTCGAGTCCACCGTGCCCGGTCGCGACGTGCCGCCGGAGGAGGACATCGAGCGGTTGAAGGAGTTCGTCGCCTCCGACCCCGACACGACCGCCTACGTCGCCGCGGAGTACAACATCGCCGTGATGCTGCGCGAGGCGTGCCGCCGGCTCGGCCGCGACGTGCCCGGCGACGTGTCGATCGTGTGCTTCGACCATCCGGATGCCGTGTTCGATCGCGGGCTCTTCCGCTTCACCCACGTCGCCCAGGACCAGTACGGCATGGGCGCGCACGCCCTGCGCCAGGTGCGGGTGCAGATCGCCGACCGCGGCGCGATCCGCAAGGACGTGCTGTCGACCACGCTCGTGCGCGGCGCCTCCGCCGCCGCCCCCCGCGCCTGACGGCGCCCGCGCGGCTGACCCCGGCTGCGCCGCCGTCCCCCGAGCCCTCGTCCCTGAGCACGTCGAAGGGCCGCCGAGCGTGCCTTCATCCGACGTTTCGACACCTCTCCGCCCCCCGAAACGTCGGATCGAGGCACGTTCGACGGGGAAGACCGCCGAGCGTGCCCGTTCCGGACGCGGAAGGGCCGGAATCGACGGAAATCGGTCCGCAACGGGCACGGTCGGCGATGCGAGCCGAGTCTGAGGGTGGATCGCGGAGTGGTGGTGACGGGGTCCGCGGTCGCGATTGTCGCTCCGCGGGAGGACGCGCGCCGGGCATCCGCACGAATAACGTCGGGCGATGGACTACGACACCGCGACGCAGATCTGGTTCTGGGCCCTCGTGATGGTCGCGCCCATCGTCGTCGCCGGGGCCGCCGTGATCGTCGGGAAGCGCGGCGCACTCCCGCGGGCGCGGATGCTGCACTTCGCGGGCGGGGTCGTCGCCGCCATCCTGCTCGCGATCGTTGGGCCGTGGATCGCGCACGCGCTCAACCCGCCGCCGTACGATCCCGCCTTCGCCGGCGGTCGCGGACTCGACCTCCGCGGGTTCAGCGACGTGATCGGGGCGTGGGCGGGCGCCGCGCTCACCTTCGCGGTGACCGTCGTGGCCGCGGCCGCCTTCGCCCTGCAGGCGGCGCTGCGCACCCGGCGCCTGCGGCGCGCGGTCGACGCGGAGGGCTGAGCGGGCTCGCGCGCGCCGGCCGGGTGTCGACGCGGCAACGCCGAACGTGCCCGTTGGCGACGTTTTCAGCCCCGAATCGGGCCGGATGTGTCGCGAACGGGCACGCTCGGCGGATGAGGTCGTACGGGGTCGGGCCCTTCGACAGGCTCAGGGACCGAAGCCGCTCAGGGACCGGGGCCGCTCAGGGACCGGGGCCGCTTCGGCCCACCCACGGCGGGTCAGGCGGAGCGCTGCGCCTCGAGGGTCGCGCGCAGCTCTGTCGCCATCACGGCGCTGAGCATCGTCGAGTAGGCGATCTTGCCCGACTCCACCTGCGACCAGTCGTTGCCCGGACGCAGCACGCCGTCGCGCTCCGCGTTGCGCCACAGCGCATCCGTGCTGGACTCGACGAACGACTCGAGCTCCGCCCGCTCGGCGCCGTCGAGGAACGGCAGCAGCACACCCAGATAGCGGTAGAACACTCCCTTGAACAGGCCCTCGTCGCCGCCGTCGCCCTCGCGGGTGAACACCGTGCCGTCGCCGAGCTCGCGGATCGCGGTGCGGGCGGTGCGGGCGGCGACCGCGATGAGGTCGCCGCCCACCCCCTCCCGATGCAGCTCGACCGCGGCCCCGATGTACAGGCCCTGGTTGTAGGTGAAGCGCCAGTGCCGGTCGACCTCGCCGTCCTGCTCGCGGTTCACGCCGTCCTCGACGAAGCCCGTGTCGGGGTCGACGAGGGTGCGGGTGATCCAGTCGAACGAGCGGCGTGCGTAGTCGAGGTACCGCTCCTCGCCCGTCACCCGGTGCAAGCGGGCGCCGAGGATGACGAGCGGTCCGTTCGCGGGCGTGTTCTTGTAGTACAGCTGCTGCTTGCGCCACGCCAGGCTCTCGCCGAGCTCGTTGTTCCAGCCGAACTCGATCACGTGATCGAAGATCGCCACCGCTTCGCCGAGCCACCGGCCGTCGCCGGTGGCGTCGTGCAGCCGCAGCGTCGCGAGCGCGAACCACAGCATGTCGTCGAAGTAGTCGTTGAACAGCGAGCCGTCGTTGCGCTCGACGATGTTGTCGTGCGCTTCGATCGCGCGGTCGATCCATCCCCCGGCGGGGTCGCGCTCGGCGGCGTCGAGTCGGGCGTCCATCAGGTGGGCGAGCCACCAGTAGTTGAACACCTCGTCGTCACCGTCGTCGAACGGATGCCGGTTGTGCAGCAGCTGCGGGGCGGGCGCCCCGAACAGCGTGTCGATGCTGCGCTGCGAGAGATCGGCGCGCTCCGACCAGAGCGTGGATGTGGCGGTGAGGGTCATGCCTACCTGTTCTCCTCGAGGATGCGGTTGCCCTGCTGTTCGGCGTCGTCGAGCGCGGTCTGCGCGTCGATCTCACCCGAGAGGTACTTCTCGAGGGCGGGGATGAGGGCCTTGCCCTCGACGTCGGAGTAGCCGCTCACGCTCGGGCGCACCCGGGCGTATTCGAGCGTCTGGATGAAGCCGGCGAGGTGCTCGTCCTCGGTGAAGTACGGATCGTTCGCCGCCTCGATGTTGGCGGGGATCCAGCCGGCGATCTTGGCGAAGTTCACGCCGTTCTCGGGCTGGGTGGCCCACCACTTCATGAACTCCCACGCGCCTTCGGCGTTCTTGGCACCCTGCGGGATGACGAGACCGAAGCCGCCCATGCCCGCGCCCTTGTCGCCGTTCGGTCCGGCGGGGGGCTGCACGACGCCGTACTCGAGTCCTTCGACCTTGTCGTAGGTCGACAGCTGCCACGGACCGTCGAGGCGCATCGCGGTGCGACCCTCGGCGAACGCGTCGATGCCGTCGCCGAAGCCCTGCTCGTACACGCCGGCGTCGAGCAGACGCTGCCAGAAGTCGAGCACCTGGAGGCCCTGCTCGCTGTTGAACTCGACCTTCGTCTCGTCGTCGTTGAGCAGGTCGCCGCCGGCCTGCCACAGGTACATGTTGAACAGGCCCGGGTCGTCGAGCATGAAGCCGGCGCGCTGCAGCTTGCCGCCCTCGCGCACCGTGAGCGCCTCCGCGGCGGTGAGCAGCTCATCCCACGTGGTGGGGGGCGTCACGCCCGCCTCGGCGAGGATCTGCTTGTTGTAGTACAGCGAGCGGTTGTCGACCAGCAGCGGCAGGCCGTACAGCTCGCCGTCGACCTCGAGCTCGCCGAGCGCCTCCTGGTAGAAGGCGTCGAGGTCGACGCTGTCCTCTTCCACGAGCTCGTCGATCGGCTGCAGGGCGCCCTTGGGCGCGTAGAGCGAGGTGTTGTAGCGATCCCACAGCACGACGTCGGGCACCTGGCCGCCGGCGATGGCGGTGAGCAGCTTCTCTTCGACGAGCTCCTGGGCGACGTACTTGACGCGGTATTCGTCCTGCGAGTCGTTGAACGCGCCGGCCTGCTCGTTGAGCTGTGCGACCTGGTCGCCCGACCAGGATCCCCACATCACCACCTCCTCGCGGCCGTCGGCGGATGCGCCGCCGTCGCCGGAGGCGCAGGCGGTGAGCCCCACGCCGATCGCGGCGATGCCCGCGATCGTGGTGAGGGTGCGTCGGATGGTCTTCATCGATCTCTCCTTGCTGTGAACGGTGGGTAGGGGGTGGAGAAGGGAACGGGGATGCGGGGGCGCGGTCACTTGGATCCGACGTGGGCGATGCCCTCGATGATGTAGCGCTGGGCGAAGACGAACAGCAGCAGCACGGGCAGGCTCGCGACGATGGTTCCCGCCATGAGCGGTCCGTAGCTCGTCTCGTAGTTGTTGACGAACGCGGCGAGGCCCACCTGCACGGTCATCATCGACTGGTCGTTGAGCACGATGAGCGGCCAGACGAAGTTGTTCCAGCCGGCCTGGAAGCTCAGGATGGCGAGAACCGCGAGCCCCGCCTTCGCGAGCGGCAGGTACACCTGGGCGAAGATGCGGAACTCGCTCGCCCCGTCGATGCGGGCCGCCTCGCCGAGCTCGGCGGGCAGCGACTCGAAGAACTGCTTCATGAAGAACACCGCGAACGCGCCGGCGGCGCCGGGGATGATGACCGCCCAGTAGGTGTTGATGAAGCCGATGCCGCCCTGGCCGAGCACGTCGTTGCCGCCCACGAAGGGGAAGTGCCGCAACACGAGGAACGACGGGATCATCGTGACGATGCCGGGGATCATGAGCGACGACACGAACACGGCGAACACCGCGTTGCGACCGCGGAACCGCAACCGGGCGAGCGCGTAACCGCCGAGCGAGCCGAAGAACAGGTTGGTGAGCGCACCGCCGACGCTCAGCACCATCGAGTTGAAGAAGTACCGCCCGAACGGCACCGTCGTGAGGGCGGTGACGTAGTTCTCGAGGGTCGGGGTGCTCGGCAGCAGGTCGAGTGCGCCGCTTAGCACCTCGCCCGCCGGCTTGAGGGATGTGGCGATCGTCCAGATGAGCGGCGTCACCGTGACGAGGCTCACGAGGATGACGGCGATGTACCAGATGAACCGCAGCGCACCGCGGCGCTGGCGGGCGCGCTTGCGGGCCGGTGACACGGTCGCGGATGCGCGGGGCTGGGTTTTGGTGGCGATGGCGGTCATGCGCGGCCTCCCCGGTTCGTGATGCGGGCATTGGCGAGCGAGAAGACGATGATGATCGCGAACAGCACGAACGAGAGCGCGGAGGCGTACCCCATCTCGAGCGAGGCGAAGCCCCGGTTGTAGATGTAGTAGACCATCGTGATCGTCGAGTTGCCGGGCCCGCCCTTGGTGAGCACGTAGGCCTGGTCGAAGACCTGGAACGCGCCGATGATGAGCAGCGTGGAGACGAGGAACGTCGTGCGCGACAGCGACGGCATCGTCACGAACCGGAACACCTGCCAGCCGTTCGCTCCGTCGAGCCGGGCGGCCTCGTAGAGGTCGGAGGGCACGCCCTGCAGACCGCCGAGGAAGATCATCATGTTGGCGCCGAACCCGGCCCACACGCTCATGATGACGATCGCGATCATCGCCCACTGCGAGTCGTAGAGCCACGCCGGTCCGTTGATGCCGAACCACCCGAGCACGACGTTGAGCAGGCCGTACTGCGGGTTGAGCAGCCAGTACCAGATGGTCGCGGTGGCGACCGTGGACGAGACGACGGGGATGTAGAAGAGGGTGCGGAAGAGCTTCACCGTCTTCGCGCTGCGGTTGAGCAGCAGGGCCGTGCCGAGGGCGACGAGCAGGCCGAGCGGCACGTAGAGGAGCGTGTACCAGGCCGTGTTGCGCAGGGCGATCCAGAAGAACGGGTCGCTCACGATGCGGTTGTAGTTCTCGCCGCCCACCCATTCGGCCTCGCCGACGACGGCGTAGTCGGTGAAGCTGACCACCCCGGCGATTCCGATGGGCAGCAGGGTGAAGAGCACGAAGAGCGCGACGGGCACGAGCAGGAAGATCCACGCGTTCACGGCCTGCTGCCGCCGCGTGGGGTCGATGCCCCGCGGTCGTCGGACGCGCTTCGGCGCGCGTCCGCGCACGGTCTCCGCCGCGACGGTCGCCTGCGCCTCGGGGGTCACGAGTGCGGTCATCCGGTCACCTCCGATCCGATCGGTGCGCGGCGGTGGGTGCGGAGTCCGCACGCGTCGAGCACGAGTTCGCAGAACATGGCGTTCGCCCACGAGAACCACGGGCGGGTGTACACGGTCGGGTCGTCCGGGTGGAACGACTCGTGCATGAGCCCCGTGCCGGCGTCGGTCGCGACGAGGGTCTCGATGATGCGCATCCGCTCGCTCTCCTCCGTGGCGGTGAGGCCCTCCACGGCGAGCGCAATCGGCCACACGTGACCGGGCGGGGTGTGCGGACTGCCGATGCCGTACGCGTGCTCGCCCCGCGCCCAGTGCGGGTTGTGCGGGCCGAGGATCGCGCGGCGGGTCGCGAGGTAGAGGGGGTCGTCGGATGCGCACCAGCCGAGCATCGGAAGCGACAGCAGCGACGGCACGTTCGCGTCGTCCATGACGAGCGTCGCTCCGCGTCCGTCGACCTCGTAGGCGTAGATCGGGTCGCCGTCCGGGCCGGCGACGACGCCGTGCTCGGCGATCGCCGCGGCGATCTCGGCGCGGAGGGCCTCGGCGTCGTCGGCGAGCGCCGCGTCGTCGAGCACCTCGCGGGCGAGCTCGGCGATGTGCGCGAGTTCGACGGCGGCGAAGGCGTTGCCCGGGATGTTGTAGCCGTGCTCGGTGGCATCGTCGCTCGGGCGGAAGCCGCTCCAGGTGAGCCCGGTCGGTTCGGTGAGCGGACCAAGGCCGTCACGCACGAGCGTGTCGCTCTGCGGGGCGTCGAAGCGCTGGAACCGGTAGTCGGAGTCGGTCTCGTGCCGCTGCTCCACCCGCCAGAGGGCGATGATCGCGCGCGCCGCCTCGGCGAAACGGTCGAGGTGGTCGGTGCGACCGGTGATGCGCCAGAGGTCGTGGGCGAGCTGCACGGGGTAGCAGAGGGAGTCGACCTCGTACTTGCGCTCCCAGACCCACGGCGACTGCTCGGTCGCATCCGACTGGTGGCCGGCCGCGTCGGGACCCGCGTTGAACGCGTTGGCGTAGGGGTCGAGCAGCACGTAGTCGAGCTGCCGGCGCGACACGCGCGAGATGGTGTCGGCGAGCAGCGGATCGCGATCGGCGAAGTGCAGGTAGGGCGTCAGCTGCGCGGTCGAGTCGCGCAACCACATCGCCGGGATGTCGCCGGTGAGCAGGAAGAGCGTGCCGTCGGGCAGCTCCCGCATCGTGGTGCTGAGCGTGTTGCGGAAGCACGACTCGAAGGTCGTGCCGATCCGCTCCCCCACCCGTTTCCGCACCGCGTCGGCGATGCCGCGCACGAGTTCCTCGTCGATCCGAGCCACGTCGCTCCTTCTCGTCCACATCACTGTGTCGATCGTTCGTTCCACCCCGGCGTCGGTGCCGCGGTGGATATGAGCATATTCATACTCTTGCTTTTCGCAATAGTAGGGGTTCAATATACATATTGCCGACCGGCACGAAATCGACTCGACGGAGAGACACGATGAAACGACGGATGCTCCTGGCCGCCTCACTCGCCCTCGCCACCGCGACAGCGGTCGGCGTGAGTGTTCCAGCCACGGCCCTCACCACCGACCAGGCGACCGACGCGTTCGAGTCGTTCGTCGACGTGTACTGGGATCCGCAGAAGCAGTACTTCTACACCTACAGCGACCGGGTCGTCCACCCGGAGCACGCGCACGGACCGGAGGGCGGGCTCTACACCGACTACTGGTGGGAGGCGCAGCTCTGGCACACCGTGATGGACCGCTACGAGCGGGCCGGCGACGCGCAGAGCCGGGCGATGATCGACCAGGTCTTCGACGGGTTCCAGGCCGCCTACCCCAAGTGGAACGAGAACGACTGGAACGACGACATCGGCTGGTGGGCGCAGGGCGCCATCCGCGCCTACGACCTCACCGGTGACAAGGAGTACCTGAAGTTCGCGCGCAAGGCGTTCGACTTCATCGCCAAGTACGAGGACTCCACCTACGGCGGCGGCATCTGGTGGAAGAACGTCGACATCGGCAACGGGTCGCTCAACCAGAAGAACGTCGCCACCAACGGCGCCGCGATCGAGACGGCCGTGCGCCTGTACGAGGAGACCGGCAAGAAGAAGTATCTCGAGACCGCGCAGCGGCTCTTCGCCTGGCTCGACTCGAGCTTCGTGCGTGAGGACGGCAAGGTGAGCGACCACTTCGCGGGAGCCGGCGAGCTCACCGGATGGGAGTTCACGTACAACCAGGGCAACTTCGCCGGCGCCGCGCTCGCCCTCTACCGGGCGACGGGCGAGGAGCGCTACCTCGACCGTGCGGTGCTCGCCGTCGACTGGGCCGTCGACAATCTCACCAACTCGGGTGTGTTCCTCAACGAGGGCGACAACGACACCGGGGGGTTCAAGGCGGTACTGACCCGCGTCATGCGCGACCTCATCGACGACGGCGGCCAGGAGCAGTACGAAGCGGTGCTCACGCTCAACGCGTCGGCGGCCGCGCACTCCGTCAACTCGCAGGGCATCGGCTCGATCGACTGGGCTTCGCCCGCTCCGGAGCCCGAGCAGGGTGCCATCCAGAGCCTCGCCGCCGGCGGCGTCGCGGCGATCACCAACCAGGCCGAGCCCGACGGCGACGCCGGGATCGCCGAGGGCACCGGGGTGTACGAGCCGGAGAACTCGGCCCGCGACCGCGTGAACACCGAGTCGTCGAACCCCGGCTTCACCGGCCGCGGCTACCTCGCGGGATGGATCGCGGACGGCAGCAAGGTCACGTTCCACGTCAATGTGGCGGCATCCGGCGAGCGCGACGTCACGCTGCGCTACGCCGCGGGAGCGGGCGACGCCACCCGCCACCTGCGGGTGAACGGCGAGCTGCTGCCCGTCGTGACCCTGCCGGGCACGAACGGATGGGGGAACTGGCAGCAGGTGACGGTGCCGCTCACGCTCGACGAGGGCCACAACTCGATCGAGGTGATCGCCCCCATCGGCGGCGGCAACTACGTCAACCTCGACTCCCTCACGGTCGAGCTGACCGAGTAACAGGCTCAGCGCAGGCGCTTCGACAGGCTCAGCGCACGGTCCCTGAGCCTGTCGAAGGGACCGGACCGGTCCCTGAGTCTGTCGACGGCACGACGGAGGGCCGGTCACCGCACGGTGACCGGCCCTCCGTTCTTCGCGCCTCGCGTCAGGCGCGACGCGTGCGGCGCGCTCGCATCATCAGCACCGCTCCCCCGAGCAGGGTGAGCAGCGCGAGCGCGACGCTCAGCTCCGGCGTCGTGCCGGTCGCGGCGAGCGCGAACGACGTGACGCCCATGATCACCGAGCGCTCCTGGCCGACCGGCAGGTCGACCGTGACGATGCCGACGGTGCTCACGCGGTAGCCGTCGGGCACCGTGTTCGGGTCGATCGTGACCGTCCACGTGCCGCTCGGGAGGCGCTCGAGCGACCAGGCGCCGTCCGCATCCGTCGTGACCTTGATGGCGACCGGTCCGTCCGGGCCGCTCCACACCACGGTCAGCGTGACGCCGGGCACTCCGCGCTCGCCGGGCTGGCGCACGCCGTCGCCGTTCACGTCGTCGAACACGACACCCGAGAGCGCGGAGGTGCCGGCGATCACGAAGTTGACATCGTCGATCGCGTCACCCGACGCGAGCGTCAGTTCGGTCGTCACGGCGTCGCCGCCGTCGCGGTCCGAGGCCGGCTGGTATCCGGCGTCGAGCGCGTCCCGGTCGTAAGCGACCCGCACAGCCCCGGCGGGGAGACCCGACACGCGGTATCCGCCGTGCTCATCCGTCACCGTCACGATCACGATGTCGTCGTCGGTGCCCAGCACGCCGTCGTCGCCCGCGAGCTCCACGGTCACCGGCACGCCTCCGACGCCCGGCTCGTTGCCCGAGCGTTCGCCGTCGCCGTCCACGTCGAGCCAGACGAGGTCGCCGAGCGACGCGCTGCCGGTGTAGCCGAAGTCCTGGTCGTCGACCTCGGCACCGGCCTCGAGCTCGAGGCTCGATGCGTCGGCCTCACCGCCATCGGGATCGGCGGTGGCCGTCAGGTCGGCGGGCACACCGTCGAGCTGGAGGGAGTAGCCGCCGGCGGGAAGCCTCGGGAAGAGGTAGCCGCCGTCCGCGTCGGTCGTCGTCGTGCTCTGCACGTCATCGGCGTTCCCGGCGATGCCGTCGGGTCCGCTCCAGGTCAGCGTGACGGTCACGCCGGGGATGCCGGGCTCGCCCTCGTCGAGGGTGCCGTCGCCGTCGAGGTCGAGCCAGACCGTGTCTCCGATGGAGCCGCTGCCGACGAACCCGAAGTCGAGGTCGAGCCGTTCGACGCCGCCTTCGAGGGTGACGTCGGCCGGGTCGGTCGTCGGCTCGAGGCCCGGATACACACCGGATGCGACGTCGACGCGGTACGCACCGTCGGGAAGTCCGGGCACGAGGTAGGCACCGTCCGCGTCGGTCGTAGCCGGCTGGGCGATGTCGTCGTCCGTGCCGAACTCTCCGTCGGGGCCGGCCCAGGTCACGGTGAGCTCGACGCCCGGCGATCCCGGTTCGCCGTCGGCGCGCACGCCGTCGCCGTCGAGGTCCCACCACACCAGGTCGCCGAGCGTGTTGTCGCCCACGAACCCGAAGTCCTGCTCGAGGTCGGTCGCGCCGGCGGCGAGGGCGAGTTCGGCGGTCGCGTCGGCGCCGCCATCGGGGTCGCCGGTCGCCGTCGCCGCGTTCGCGATCCCGCCGTCGACCGTCACGCGGTAGGCGCCGGCGGGGAGGTTCGGGAACGCGTAGGCGCCCTGCTCGTCGGTGCGTGTGGTCCACGACTCGTCGTCGTCGGTTCCGAGCGCACCGTCGACGCCGGCCCACACGAGGGTCACCGGCTGCTCGGGCACGCCCGGCTCGCCGCCGTCCTGTACGCCGTCGCCGTCGCGGTCGAACCAGATCCGGTCGCCGAGGGCGCCGACACCGCGGAAGCCGAAGTCGGCGCTGCGGTGCTCGGCACCGTCGGCGAGGGTGACCGGCGTGCGCGCGTCGAGCGTGCCGTCCTCCTCGAACGTCGCGGTCATCCCGGCGGGCACGGTGGCGGCGTCCACGGCGACGGTGAAGTCGCCCGCGGGCAGCCCCTCGACGAGGTAACGGCCGTCCGTGTCGGTGGTCGTCGTGAAGACGGCGTCGTCGGCCGTGCCGAGATCGCCGTCGGCGCCGGCCCAGGTGACGCGCACCTGCACGCCCGGGATGCCGTTCTCGCCGTCGTCGATCGTGCCGTCCGCGTCGCGGTCGTGCCAGATGTTGTCGCCGATGGAGCCGGTCCCGCGGTAGCCGAAGTCGGCGTCGGTCACCGTCGCGGGGGCGGCGATCGTGACGGTCGTCGTGTTCGGGGAGTCATCGCCGTCACGGTCGGAGACGGGCTCCATCCCCTCGGGCAGCGTGTCGGACTCGACGGCGACCGTGAAGCTGCCGGTGGGCAGCCCGTCGAACCGGTAGGCGCCGGATTCGTCGGTCGTCGCGGTGTACACGACGTCGTCTCCGCCGCCGGCGACGCCGTCGCGGCCGAGCCAGGTGAGGGTGACGGTCACGCCGGGGATGCCGGCCTCGTCGGTTCCCTGAGCGCCGTCGCCGTCGCGGTCGAACCAGACGAGGTCGCCGATCGACGAGTCGCCCGAAAACCCGAAGTCCTGCGCGAGGTTGCCGCCGTCGCCGAGGTCGAGCACGTTGACGCCGTCGGCGCCGGCGAGTCCGTCGGGGTCGGAGACGTTGACGAAGCCGGCGGGGGCGCCGGTGACGGTCACCCGGTAGCGGCCCTCGGGGAGTTCGCCGATCGACCACGCGCCATCCGCGGAGGTGGTCGCAGGGAACACGAGGTCGTCCGCGGTGTTCTCGAGGCCGTCCGCTCCGAAGAACCGGGCCTGGACGTCCACGCCGCCGATGCCGGGCTCGCCCGCCTCCTGCACGCCGTCGCGGTCGCGGTCCCACCACACGACGTCGCCGAGGCCGGTGTCGCCGTAGTAGCCGAAGTCGAAGGTGGTGTCGGATGCGGTGACCTCGGCGGTCACGACCGAGTCGCGGTCGCCGTCGCGGTCATAGGTGTTCTGCACGCCGGCCGGCAGCGAGCCGGTGACGCTCACGCGGTACTCGCCCGCGGGCAGGTTGCCGACGGCGTACGCGCCCGTGTCGTCCGTCGTCGTCGGGAAGACGCCGTCGTCGGCCGTGCCGAACTCGCCGTCGAGGCCGCTCCAGCGCACCTCGACTCCGGCCCCGTCGATGCCGGGCTCGGTCGCCTCGTCGACGCCGTCGCCGTCGCGGTCGAGCCACACGCGGTCGCCGACCGTCAGGTCGCCGAGCAGCGGGAAGTCCGCGTCGAGCAGCGTCTGACCGACGCCGAGCGTGCGGTTCAGGGTCGCCGAGGCGCCGCTGCCGAAGCCGAAGCCCCCGGGGGTGTCGGTGAGCTCCACGGTGTACGCGCCGGGCGCGAGGCGCGGCACGGTGTAGCGGCCCTGCGCGTCCGTCGTCGTCGTGTAGACGACGTCGTCGGCCGTGCCGGGCCCGCCGAGCAGGATGACGCGGATGGGCTGGTCGGCCAGTCCCGGTTCGCCGGGCTGCTGCACGCCGTCGTCGTTCCGGTCGAACCAGACGAGGTCGCCGAGCGCGCCCGTGCCGGTGTAGCCGAAGTCCACGTCGGTGCGGGCGCCGTTCTGTGCGAGTGCGCCCTGCCACTGACCGTTCGGCGTCACCGTGGTGCCGTCGAGGTCGTAGCTGGGCACGTAGCCGGCGGGCGTGCCGGTCACCGTGGCGCGGTAGGTGCCGCCGGGCAGGCGGGTCACCGACCAGTCGCCCTCGGCGTCCGTCATCGTGGTGTGGGTCTCGTCGTCGCCGTTGCCGAGCACGCCATCGGCGCCCGCGAAGACGACGGTCACCGTGGCCCCGGCGATGCCGGGCTCGCCGGTCTCCTGCTCCCCATCGGTGTCGGCGTCGAACCAGACGCGGTCGCCGATCGTTGCGAGGTCGAGCTCGACGTTCACCGTGTCGTCGACGACGTCGGTGTAGATGCGGTACCGGTCGGGGTTGCCGCCCGTGTCGGGCACGCCGGCGTAGGTGGGGATGTCGACCGTGTTGACGATCTCCGGCCCGTCGATCTCGTCGGCCGCACCCAGGCCGGCGGGAACCGTGGCGGAGTAGGCGATCTCCACCGTCGCGCCGGGGGCGATCGGGCCGTCGATGCTCCACCGCAGGGTGCCGTCGCTCGGGTCGGCGTCGACCGCGACGACGCCGGCGGGCAGCGTCGCGAGGTAGCCCGTCAGGCGACGGTCGGGGGTGTCGGTCACGACGACGTCGTACGCCGGGGAGGTGCCGGTGTTGGTGACGGCGACGCGGTAGGTGAGCGTGTCACCGGGAACCGCGCGGCGCGCATCCGCATCCCCGACCTGGCCGTCGACGCTCTTACCGACCACGAGCCGCGGCTCGACGAGCGTCACGGTCGCGGTGCCGCTGTCGGCGGGCGTGTCGAAGCCGCCGGGCGCCGGGACGGTCGTCGGCGTGCCGGTGATCGTGTCGTCGGTGTTGAAGTACACGCGGGCCGTGTTGGTCTGCGTCTCGCCCGCGGTGCCGCCGCCGGTCACGACGCCGCCGTACATGAGGGTGACGGTGCGCGCCTGCGTGCCGGCGGGGTCGAGGTCACCGAGGAAGAAGCCGATCGAGCGGGCGTCGGCCGCCGGGGTGCCGATCACCGTCGGGGTGATAGCGGGGGCGCACGGCTGACCGCCTTGCGTGCAGGTCGCCGAGTCGAGTCCGTCGAAGCGGATGTCGGCGGGGAGCGCGTCGATCACGGTCGTGTCGTAGGCGATCACGGCGGCCGGGATGGTGACCGTGACGGTGTACTGCACGCGCTCGCCGATGGTGGCGGTCGTCGGGGTCACGGCCTTGTCGAGGGTGATCTCCGGGGCGCGCACCGACGACGAGGAGGTGGAGACGTAGCCGGATCCGGTCTTGCCGTTCAGCGACGCGTTGGTGCGCTCCCCGGTCGGCTCGCCGGCGAGGGAGGTGGTCGTGGCGGTCACGTCGTTGACGATGGTGCCGTTGCTGACGGTGGGGTTGAGCACTTGCGCGTCGTATCCGAGGGTCACGGTCTGACTGGGAACGAGGGCCGGCACGGTCCAGGTGAGGGTGCGCGCGCCCGCGTTCCAGACGCCGCCTCCCACGGTGTCGCCGTCCTCGGCGGGGTCGTCCGTGGCCTCGAGCGGGGTCAGGTCGATCGGAACCCGGTCGACGACGACGGTGTCGTGGGCCGTCGACGCCGGGGCGGCGCCGTTCGACACGGTCACGGTGTAGTGAACCGTCTGACCGGGTGCCACGCGGCCGTCCGGAGCATTGTTGGTCTTCGCGACGGCGATGAGCGGCTCGACGACGGTGACGGGAGCCTGGTTGCTCTGCACCGAGCGGTCGGCGCCGTCGACGCTCGACCACACGAACGTCGCGTTGTTCGGCACGCTCGCCCCGCGGACCGCGGCGGGCACGTCGAGCACGCGGGCCTGGATCGTGAGCACCACGAGGTCGTCACCCGAGTCCGGCGCGTTCACATAGCCGACTGGGAGCGGCGCGACGACCTGCTGGCCGTTGACGGTCGCGTTCTGCGCGGCACCGCCTCCGATCGTGTACGTCGGCGTGCCGATGATCTGCAGCCGGCTGTCGAGCGTGTCGCGCACCTCAACGGTCTCGTACAGGGTCGTCCCCTCGGGCACCGTGGCGGTGACGGTGTAGGTGACGTTCTCGCCGATGGTCGCCTGGCTCGCGGTGTTGCCGGCCTCGGCCGGCGAGGTGACGCCCTTGACGATGGTCGGCTGCTCGAGCGAGACCGTGGCGTCGTCACGGGCCCGGTCGGTGTTCTCGCGGTCGACGAGGGTCGGGTCGATGTTGTCGTCGGGGAAGTAGTCGAACGGGGTACCCGTGTTCGTCGCGCCCTGGTAGGTGCGCACACCGGCCGTATTGGCGAAGGAGTCGCCCGGCGACGAGTCACCCGGGACCGTCGCGACGTACTCGAGCGTGATGCTCGAGTCGGCGGGGACGGTCAGGCCGTCCCACTGCAGGTGGTCACGGCCGGCGGTCTCGACGCAGGTGAAGTCGGCGGCGGCGGCGATGTCGTCGCACGACCACCGCGCCGGCAGCACGTCACGCACCGAGGTGCCGATCGCATCCTGACCGCCGCTGTTGGTCACGGTGACGCGGTAGGTGACCTCGTCGGCGGCCTGGATGGTGGCCGACGCGACGGGCGCGCCGGGCAGCGGAGTGCCGTTCACGGCGACGATGCCCTTGTCGAGCGCGAGCTGCGGTTCCTCCCACAGCACGTCGGCCTGGTCGCGCAGCTGGAAGGTCTCGCCGAGGGCGTTCTTGTGCGCCATCTTGAACAGGTTGGCGGTGATGTCGCCCTCGCGCGCGGCGGCCGGGTCGACGATGCGCGCCTGCACCACGACCTCGAAGTGCTGTCCGACGTCGGCGTCGTCGAAGGTCCAGTTGATCTCCTGCTGGCCCTCTTCGCCCGAGAAGTCGAATTCGACGTCGTTCGCGGCGGTCGGGACGACGCTCTCGAACGCGAAGCCCTCGGGCAGGAAGTCGGTCAGTTCGCTGTCGATCGTGTCGAGCGAACCGGGGAAGTCGACCGTGAGCCGGAAGCAGACGCGGTCGCCGGGGTGGAAGGGCCCGGCGACGTCGTCGGAGAAGCTGAGCGCGGTGCCGTCGCCGCACTGCAGCACACCGGCGACCGGCTGGGCGACCTCCTTGGTGAGGGTCACCGGCTCGGCCTCCTGCCGCGCCGAGGACTCGTCGACGAGCGCCCGTTCGCCCGTGGTACCGGAGCGGTCCGTGATGACCGTTCCGGTGGTGGAGAGGTCGTTGATGTTGGTCCAGTGGTCCTCCGAGCTGACCGGCACCCCGGAGGCGCGGTAGTCCGGCAGTGTGACGGTCTCGTAGGTCACCTCGGTGAGCTGCTGCTCCTCGGTGAAGCCCGTGAGCTCCCAGGTGACCTCGGTCGTCCCCTCGGCCGGGTCGATGACGACGCTCGCGGCGGCGGGCACCGCCGAGGTCGCGTCGAACTCGAGGCCATCCGGGATGGTGTCGACGATGCGGATGGTGGAGGTCGAGCCGGCGTACTCGCTCGACTCGATCGTCAGGGTCCAATGGCTGCGCTGCCCCTGCCGGATGGTCCCCTCGTCGACGGCCTTGTGCACGGAGACGTCTTCGGCGACGACCTCCTCCGTGTCGTCGACGGCGTACGGCCTGCCCTGGTAGGTGCCGCTCGCGACGGCGTAGTTGACGAGCGACTGCTCGTCGGCGGTGAGCGGGCCGGTGTTGTTGTCGAGGTTCGCGGTGGCGGGCCCGGCGGACTGCACGTTGGCCTGCAGCGGGATGGCGGCGGCGTACTGGATCTCGAGCTCGGCACCGGCGGCGAGCGTGCCGAGGCCCGTCCACTCGACGCGCGTGTACACGCCGGAGTGCCGGTCGCCCGCGCCGTCGGGGTCGGTCGTGACGGTCGTGACGCTCGAGGGCGCGAGGCAGTCGGTCATCGCGGGCAGCGGGGTGCCGTCGATGCGCCCCGCGCCGGGGTACTCCTCGGTGCCCGCGGCGCTGTTGTCGACGTTCGCGCAGCCGAGGAACTCGAGGCCGGCGGGCAGGTAGTCGACGACGCTGAAGCCGGTCGTCGAGTTGACGGTGTTGTTGGTGATCGTGAGCGTGTAGACCGTCTTGTTGCGGTGCACGCCGCGCAGCAGCTCCGCCTCGGCGTTCGGCTCCTCCTTCTCGAGCAGGAAGGGCACCAGTGTCGTCTGAGCGGCTGCCGAACTGGAGCCGCTGTAGCTGCCGGCGACGGCGTTGCCGGTCGCGGGGTCGAAGTCGGGGATCTCGCGCTCGTCGGTGTTGACGAAGGCACCGGCCGTGCCGCCGAGCACCGCGCCGACGTCGTGCACGGCACGGTCGTAGCGCAGCGTGTAGTGGAAGGTGGACACGGCGCCGGTGAGCAGGTCGGAGACGTTCGTCCACACGACGCGCTTCGAGCCGTCGGGGAGTGTGATCGTCGAGGTGACGGGGGCGTCGCTCGCGGCGATCGAGGTGCCCGGCGGGATGACGTCGCTGAAACTGAGGTTGTAGGCGGCGGGTCCGGTCGTCTGGGTGGCGCGCAGCTCCACTGCGACGTCGTCGCCGTAGAGCGTCTCCCCGTCGACGGTCTTCGTGAGCTGCACGTCGGGGGTTCCTGCAGCCATCGCCGCAGAGATCCCGAACGGGGCCACGAGCGAGGCGGCCACGAGAGCGAGCACGGTGGAGATGCGGACGGCAGCAGACACGCGGGTACGACCTTCGACGAAGCGACTCGGCCGCGGAGGGGCCGACGGCGCGTTTCCGAACTCGCGCCGCGGTCAGCATATTGGGGGACAACGACCCGCCGATATAGGTGAGGATGTTTTGCTCCCCGTTCTGGGGGCATGCGTGCGAGACCCCGGCGTTCGATCGTGCGGACTACGCTGCGCACCATGCGCGACGACCAGCCCGCCCCCCGATCCGTGCCCGTGACGGCGAACACCGGCGCGGTCGCCGCCGTCGGCCTCGACCTGCAGGAGGGACGGGAGATCCCCCGCTCGCAGGTGTTCGCATGGGCGCTGTGGGACTGGGCGACGCAGCCGTTCAACACGGTCATCCTGACCTTCATCTTCACCGCGCTGTACCTCACGACCGATGTGTTCCTGCCGCCCGAGGTCGCGGCGCTCGGCGAGGGCGACCCGGTCTACGAGGCGGGTCTCGCCGACCTCGCGAGCGGGTTCGGCTGGGCGTCGTTCGCCGCCGGGCTGCTCATCGCGATCGTCGCCCCGGTGCTCGGTCAGCGGTCGGATGCGACGGGTCACCGCAAGCGCTGGCTCGCGGTCAACACCGCTCTCGTCGTGGTCTGCATGGCGCTGCTGTTCTTCGTCGAGGCCGAGCCCGCGTTCTTCCTGCTCGGCGTCTCGCTCGTCGCGCTCGGCAGCGTGTTCAACGAGATCGCCGGCGTGAACTACAACGCGATGCTCGTGCAGGTGTCGACGCGGTCGACCGTCGGTCGGGTGAGCGGGCTCGGCTGGGGTTTCGGGTACCTCGGCGGGATCGTCGCGCTCGTGCTCGTCGTCATCGCCTACTCGTTCGACTGGTTCGGGCTGCCGCAGGACGACGGGCTTCCGTTCCGCCTGGTCGCCGTCGGATGCGCGCTGTGGACCACCCTGTTCGCGCTCCCCATCCTGTTCAAGGTGCCCGAGCTCCCCGCCGGACGACCCGAGCGGCGGGTCGGCTTCTTCGCGAGCTACGGCCTGCTTCTGCGCGACGTGGTGGCGTTGTATCGCGACAGCCGTCCGACGTTCTGGTTCCTGCTCGCGAGCGCGGTGTTCCGCGATGGACTCGCCGGCGTGTTCGCCTTCGGCGCCGTCATCGCGAACCAGGTCTTCGGATTCGGGTTCCTCGAGGTCGTCGCGTTCGGCATCGCGGCGAACCTAGTCGCCGGGGTGTCGACGATCGTCTCCGGCCGCTTCGACGACCGCTTCGGCGCGCGGGCGGTCATCCTCACCGCCCTCGCCGGACTCGTGGTCGCCGGCACCGCCGTGTTCCTGCTGCGCGACGGGGGCGACATCGTCTTCTGGGTCGGCGGGCTCATCCTGTGCCTCTTCGTCGGCCCGGCGCAGGCCGCGAGCCGTTCCTTCCTCGCGCGGGTCACGCCGGCCGGCCGCGAGGGCGAGATCTTCGGGCTCTACGCCACCACCGGTCGTGCCGCGTCGTTCCTCTCCCCCGGTCTGTGGGCGCTGTTCATCGGCATCTTCGGCGCGACGGCGTTCGGCATCCTCGGCATCGTGCTCGTGACCCTCGTCGGATTCGTGCTGCTGCTGCTCGTGAAGGAACCCGCCCGCTGAGTCGGAGCCGCCGGCAGCGGCGTCGGGCCCGGATCAGCCGCGCCTCGCCGGCCGCGGCCCCACGCCGCGCAGGGCGACGTAGACGAACAACAGCACCATCACGGCGACCCCGGCCCACATCGCCTGCTGCCAGCCGCTGACGAAGGACTCCTGCGCGATGCGGACGAGGGAGTCCGCCGCAGCTCCGGCGCCGTGCGCGGCGGCGATCGCGTTCGCGATCCCCTCCCGGGCGGCGTCGGCGGTGTCGGCGGGGATCCCCTCGAGACGCGGTTCGATCGCGCTGCGGTAGCCGGCCGACAGCACGGCCCCGAGGAGCGCGACCCCCATCGCGGTACCGAGCTCTCGCGTGACGTCGTTGAGAGCGGACGCCACCCCCTGCTGCGCGCGGGGAAGCGCACCCGTGATGGCCTCGGTCGCCGGCGTCATCGCGAGACCCATCCCGACTCCCATGATCAGCATGCCGGGCAGCACCGAAAGGTAGCCGCCGTCGGCGGAGGCCATGAGCGCCAGCGACGCCAGGCCGCCGGCGAACATCAGGATCCCGCCGAGCATCGTCGACCGCAGGCCGACGCCGGCGGACAGCCGCGGGGCGAGTCCGGCCGACGCCATCATGAGGATCGCCATCGGCATGAATCCCAGCGTCGACACGAGGCCGGACCAGCCGAGCACCGCTTGGAAGTACGGGAACAGCACGACGAGGATGCCCGCCTGCACGCCGAACACCCCGAGCAACGAGAGCGAGCCGCTCGACAGGGCCCGCGAACGGAACATGCGCAGATCGAGCAGCGGCCCGCGCCGGCGGAGCTGCCAGGCGGCGAAGACGCCGATCCCGACCACGCCGGCCCCCGCGCCGGCGACGGTCAGCGGGGCGAGCCAGCCGTGCACCGGCCCCTCGTGCAGGGCCGTCACGAGCCCCACGATCCCGACGGCCGACGCGAGGGACCCCACCGCATCGAAGCCGTGCTCGGGCCGCTCCCGCGAGTCGGGCACCGCACGCCGGGCGACGACGAACGCGATCGCGACGAGCGCGAGGGGGAGCACGAACAGCAGGCGCCAGCTGCCGAGGTCGACGAGCGCGGCGGAGAGGAACATGCCGAGGATGCCGCCACCTCCTCCGACCGCCGTCCAGACTCCGATGCCCTTCGCCCGTTCCTCCTCGGGGAAGGTCGAGGTGATCACGGCGAGGGTGATCGGCATGATGACGGCGGCTCCGACGCCGCTGAGCACCCGAGCGAGCAGCAGCACCTCGACGGACGGAGCGGCGACGGCGACGACGTTCGCGACGGCGAAGACCGCGAGACCGGTGAGCAGCATCGGCTTACGCCCCCATCGGTCACCCGCGGCGCCCAGCGGCAGCAGCAGGGCCGCGAGGGTCACCGTGTAGGCGTTGATGATCCACAGCACGGTGCTCTGAGATGCGCCGAGTTCGACCGCGACCTGCGACTGCGCCACGTTGAGACCGGAGACGGACGCTATGACCGCCATGAGGGCGACGCACACGGCCATGAGGATCTGCCGCCTCTGGCGAGGGTCGTCGACGGTCGCGGGAGCGGTGTCGGCACGGTCGGATGCGGGAGTGCTCAATGTTCTCTTCTCTCGTCGGTGGGGAGGCGGCAGCGACGGTCGGCGCCGTGCCGCCGTGTCATGGCGGGGTGATCGAGCCGTGGACTGGCGGGTCGAGGTCAGCCGCGCCGCGCCAGCCAGATCGTGCGTGCACTGCGCACGACGAGGTCGCGACGCTGCGCGAGCGACCCGGGTGCCCGGTCGTCGAGCAGTTCGTCGATCGCCTCGAGGTCGTGCGGCGCCAGCCGGTCGGCGAGGTGGGCGCGCACGTTCGTGAACACGCGTTCGGCGTAGCGCCACGCGAGCGGCGGCGCCGGGGCCCGCAGGTAGGAGAAGGTGCGCTGCTCGACCAGATCGAATCCCGCGCTCCGCAGGTGCCCGCTCCAGTCGGGGTGGGCGTTCCAGCCGGCCCCCGCCATCGCGGCCCGACAGCGTTCCTCGAGACCTGGCCGGCCGCTGCCGCTCTCCGGAGGCAGGAATCGCGGCAATCCGTCCATCTCGACGACCGCGAGCACGCCGTCGACTGCCAGGGCCGCGCGGGCCGAACGCAGCACCCGGTCGGGGTTCCGCATGTGATGGAGGGATGACGAGGCCCAGGCCAGATCGAACGTGCCGATCGCGGGCCAGTCCTCGTCGGCGTCGGCCCGCACGGTGCGGATGCGGTCGGCGAGCCCGGAGGCGGACGCGGCCCGCTCGAGGTGGTCGATCATCTGCGCGGACTCGTCGAGGGCGACGATCTCGGCACGCGGAAAGCGCTCGGCGAGCGCGAGGGTGCCCGACCCGCTGCCCGCGCCGATGTCGAGCACCGCCGTCGGCTCGTCACGCAGATGTGCCCCGACCCACGCGGTGAGCTCCTCGAGGTGACCGACCACATCGGCGTCGAGATCGAGCACCTCCGCATGGTCTCGGGCGTGAGCCGCCTCGGCGCCGACCATGTGGTGGGCGGGTCGATGATGTCTGCTCGGGTCGCTCGGATGGGGCATGACTTCACGCTAGACCGGCGATGCGCCTCGGACATACCATATTGCTTATGGAGCAAGAACTGCGGATGGACCGGCTCGTCGGTCAGCGGATCCGGGCCATGCGGGTGGCGAGGGGATGGACGCTCGACGCGCTCTCGAGCCGGTGCCACATCAGCCCCTCCAACCTCAGTCGTATCGAGACCGGGGATCGCCGCATCGCCCTCGATCAACTCGTTCCGATCGCGAAGGCGCTGGGAACGACCCTGGACGCTCTCATCCATTCGGACGACGACGAAGACGTCATCATCCGCCCGCACGCGACGGCAGCGGGCGCGGTGACCATCTGGTTGCTCTCGAACGGACGGACCGGGAACGGGGTGACGGTGGCGAAGATGCGGATCACCCCCGAACGCCCGACCGGCCCGGAGGACATGGTCGTCCACCCCGGAAGGGACTGGTTCACGGTGCTCTCCGGCACCGCGAGGCTGCGCCTGGGCGACCGCGTACTGCTCGTGCACGAGGGGGATGCTGCCGAGTTCTCCACCATGACGCCGCACGTCATCGGTGCGCACGACGGCCCGGTCGAGATCCTGACGATCATCGACCACGAGGGCGAGCGCAGCCACCTGCCGGGGGCTCGCGACGCGACGCTCGTGTCCTGACCGGACCCCGGATGGGCCCGAGCGGGCCGGTAATGTCCGAATGGCGCTGGCGGATGCGGTGGACGACCCGCCAGGCTCGGAGCATGACCACGACTTCGCAGGCTGAGCGCGCCGAGCTGCTCCGCAGCCTCCACGTGCCCGGTGACCCGCTCATCCTCGTCAACGTCTGGGACGCCGTCTCGGCGTCCGTCGTCGCGAGGGCCCCGGGCGTGCGGGCGATCGCGACGGCGAGCCATGCGGTGTCGGCCGCGCACGGGGTGCCCGACGGCGAGGGCCTCACGCTCGAGCAGGCGCTCGGCGCGGCCGAGCGCGTCGTCGCGGCGACGGACCTGCCCGTCACCGTCGACTTCGAACGGGGTTACGCCCGCGACACCGCCGAGCTGCACGACAACGTCGGCCGGCTCATCGCGACCGGCGCAGTGGGGCTCAACCTCGAGGACTCGACCGGCGACGGCCTCTACTCGATCGACGAGCAGACGGCACGCATCGCGGCCGTGCGCGACGCGGCGACCGCCTCCGGCGTGCCGCTCGTCATCAACGCCCGTCTCGACGCGCTCTCGCTCGCCCCCGAAGGATGGGACGACGCCGCGCTGCGCGCGCAGGCCTACCTCGCCGCGGGCGCCGACTCGGTGTTCGTGCTGGGCCTCACCGACGAGCAGCGGGTGCGCCGCGCCGTCGAACTCGTCGCGGGGCCGGTCGCGGTGATCGCGTCCCCCGGTGCGCCGCCCATCCGCCGTCTCGCCGAGCTCGGCGTCGCGCGTGTGAGTCTCGGCCCTTACGCGCTCGCGATCGCGCTCGCCGGGCTGGCGGATGCGGCGGAGACGCTCACGAGCGGGGGGTCGTACCCTGCCGGGATGTCGTTCGCCTACTGAGCGACGACGGGGGCGGCGAGCTGCTGCGTGCCCGTGACCCGGAGCAGCGCGAGCCTCTCCTCGTCGACGCTGCCCGGCGCGACGGTGTAGACGACGATGCGCAGGTCGTTGTCGGGCACGGCGAGCACGTCGCAATCCATCGTGATCGGACCGACCGTCGTCGCGAAGGTCTTGCGACTCGTGCGATGCTGCGCGAGATGCGCCGACGACCAGCGACGTGCGAAGTCGGGCGACACGTCGCGCAGCCGCGAGACGAGTTCCGCGAGGTGCGGATCGGCAGGGTAGCGCCCGACCGCGGTGCGCAGGTCGCCGACGAGATCGCTCGAGAACTCCTCGTGGTGCGCTTCGTCGAAAGTCACCTGGTCGTGGCCGATCGTGAAGTGCCGCCACGCGACGTTTCGTTCGATGCCGCGGTAACGCGTCCACTCGTCGCTCAGGGCGGCCGCGAGCGCGTTGAGCTGCAGCACGTCCCAGGTGGCCGTGAACACCAGCATCGGCACGTCGCCCAGCCGGTCGAGGATGCGCTGCACGCCGGGGGTGATGTGCCGCGGCACCATCCCGCTCGACGGCGGCGCGACGCCCGCTGCCCGGTACAAGTGGTCCCGCTCCTGCTCTGTCAGTCGTAACGCACGGGCGAGAGCACCGAGCAGCTGCGGTGACGGGTTCTCGGCGCGGCCCTGCTCGAGTCGCACGATGTAGTCGACGCTGACTCCGGCGAGCGCCGCGACCTCTTCGCGCCGCAGTCCCGCCGCGCGACGGCCCGGGCCCGCCGGCAACCCGACGTCCTCCGGCGAGACGCGGTCGCGCCACGACCGCAGCACTGTCGCGAACTCACTCACCGCTCCATCCTCCTCCCGTATGCACTGTCCGTGGTGGTACTGCCAGTCCTCCCGTCGACCGGCACCTGGGGAACCCGCCGCGGCGGGCGCACAGTGGGCCCATGACCACCACACTCATCACCGGAGCCAACCGCAGCCTCGGACTCGAGACCACCCGCCGCCTCATCGAGGCCGGCCACACCGTCTACGCCGGCATGCGCGACCCCGACACCGGCGACGCCGCCCGCGACCTCGGCGCGCACGTCGTCGCTCTCGACGTCACCGACCAGGCGAGCGTCGACGCCGCGATCGCCGCCCTTCCCGAGCTCGACGTGCTCGTGAACAACGCCGGCATCCTCGGCACCGTGCTCACGACGGACGGCCTCGACGCCGACGAGATGCGCACAGTGCTGGAGACGAACGTCGTGGGCCTCGTCCGCGTCACGCAGGCCGCGCTTCCGCTGCTCGAGCGCTCGGCGAACCCCGTGATCGTCAACGTCGCATCCGGGGTGGGCTCCCCGCGTCTGCTCTCGACCCCGGGCACCGACGAGCACCCGGTGCCCGCGATCCCCTACGCGGCGTCGAAGGCGGCGGTGATCGCGCTGACCGTGCAGTACGCGAAGAACCTGCCCGGCATGCGGGTGAACGCGAGTGACCCGGGCTACACGGCGACCGACTTCAACGGGCACAGCGGCCACCAGACGACGACCGAGGGCACGGATGCGACCGTCGCCCTGGCGACGATCGGCCAGGACGGCCCGACCGGCGAGTTCCACAACCGGCACGGGCGCATCGAGTACTGAGCACCTCTATCCGCACGGCACCACCGCCCGTAGTGTGGGCGCATGGCTGATCAGCGTCCGATCGGATACTGGCTGAAGCTCGTCGACGGCCTCATCGAGGGGCGGTTCGCCGACCTGCTCGAGGAGCACGGGGTGACCCGTCGGCAGTGGCAGCTGCTCAACCTGCTGCGCCGCGGCCCGGCCGACGTGCACCGCCTCGATGCGGCCATCGCGCCCTTCCTCGCGGCGGGAGCCGGCGAGTCGTCGGCGGAGCACCTCACCGAACTCATCGAGAGCGGGTGGGTCGCGGCGACCCCGGCCGGATACGAGCTCACCGACCGCGGGTCGGTCGCCGTCACGCGCCTCGGCGAGGTCGTCGACGGGATGCGCGACTCGATCGGTCGCGACGTCGCCGACGAGGACTACGCGCGCACGGTCACGACGCTCGAACGGATGGCCCGCAATCTCGGCTGGACCGGCGCCGACGACTGACCTCGGACCGGCGGAGCGACGGGTCGTTCAGCGCAATCCGTCGACCGACACGGCGCCGTCGACCGACATCAGGTAGGCGTGCGTGAGCACCGCCCGACGCACCTGACTCGCCGTCGGCACCGCGGCCCACGGGGTGCGGGTGATCGTGGGCGTGCCGTCGCCGGCCGTCGCGATCTGCCGGGGACCCGCCGTCACGCCGTACTCGGTGTGCTGCAGGAGCGCCTGCCACAGGGTCACGTTGCGCGAGAGCGAGACGCCGTGGGCCGCGTCCCACAGCTCTTCGCACGGCCGCTGGATGAGATCGAGCACGAGCCGGCGGGCGAACCGCGGCATCGGGTCGCCGAGCGCGTTCGTGCACGCGTCGAGCGCCGAATCGAGAAGCCGCAACTCGCGGTAGGCCGCCATGTCGGTCACCTCCGGCACCCCGCGACGGAGCGCAGGGCGGGAGGAATGCACGGCGGGCTGGTGGGATCTCACACCTGAGAAGAGCGCGTTCGGCGCCGATCGTGACGCGATGCGCGGCATCAATCCAGGATCGAGAACCAGATGAGCAGCATCGTGGTGAGGAAGCCGGTGACGAAGTTGAGCGCGAGGAATCGCTTCCAGCCGCGGTTCGCCGACTCCGCGTCGGCGTCGGGCACCCCCCACCAGGGCGCGATCGCGACGATGTACGGCAGCGCGAGCAGCCCGCCGAGCGGGCCCGGCCACTCCGAGAACAGCATCAAGACGCCCGCCGCGGAGTAGAGCGCGATCGCGAGACGGACCGTCGTTCGCGCTCCGAACACGGTCGCGATCGACGCGATGCCCGCCTCGCGGTCGGCCACCACATCCTGCACCGCACCGAAGGCGTGCGACGCCATCCCCCACGCGAAGAACGCGGCGAGCACCGCCCACAGCGCCCCCGTGAACTCGGCGCCGCCGAGGACGAGGCCGTAGACCGCAGGTGAGACGAAGTGCGTGCTCGAGGTGATCGAGTCGAGCACCGGGCGCTCCTTGAACCGCAGTCCGGCGGCGCTGTACGCGACCACGGCGAACAGGCTCGCCGCGAGCACGAGCCAGCTGAGCGGGTGGCCGAGCGCGACGAGCGCGATCACGAACGGGACCGTCGTCACGATCGCGGCGACGATCGTCGGGCGATGCATCGACGGGGCGAGCAGGGCCCCCTCGACACCGCCCTTGCGCGGGTTGCGCAGGTCGGACTCGTAGTCGAACACGTCGTTGATGCCGTACATCGCGAGGTTGTACGGGATGAGGAAGAACAGCGTGCCGATGAGGAACGCCGCGTCGATCCGGCCGGTCGCCAGAAGGTAGACAGCGGCGAACGGGAACGCCGTGTTCACCCAGCTGAGCGGTCGCGACGAGACGAACAACGTGCGGATCATGCGCCGCGCTCCCCCGCATCACCGGCACGTCGGCCGAGCAGCACCCACAGGCTCGGGAGCAGCACGACCGCGGCGACCGCGTAGGCGAAGTCCTCGATCGGCGCGATCCCCACGAAGGCGCCGCTCAGGTGGCGCGGGTCGTAGGCCACGAGGCCCACCCCGATCATGAGGTTGTCGAACACGGCGGTGAGGGCGAGCAGCACGAAGGCCGCGAGCCCGACCGCCCGCCAGCGGAGGCCGCGCCGCGACCGCGTCGCGGCGATCGCGACCACCCCGACGACGGCGAGGAACACCGCGTTGAGCGCCCAGTACGTCACGACGCCACCCCCGGATGCCGGGACCGTCGGTGCTCGAGCCACCGGACTGCCCCGCCGTACAGGTTCATGGTGAGGTAGCAGAGGAAGGTGAGGAACACGAGTTCCTCGACCGGCAGTTCGGGTGCCAGCAGCAATCCGGTCATGAACGCCGTCTGCCCGCGGAAGAACACCCCGAGCCCGATGCCCGCGAGATCCCACGCGAGGAAGAACACGACACCGGTGACGAGCACGATCGTCGCACGGCGCGCATCCGCCCAGAAGAACAACCGGAACCGGCGGTCGAGCATCACCATGCCGAACAGCGGGACGGCGAGGGCCGCGAGGTAGACGACGCTCATCGCAGCGGGGTCGGCAGCGGTCCCGCCGACGTGTCACCCCGCATCCGCTTCACCAGCACCTCGGCGCTGATCAGACACATCGGCAGCCCGATGCCGGGGATCGTCGACCCGCCGGCGTAGTAGAGGCCGCGCACCTTGCGGCTCGCGTTGCCCGCACGGAAGAACGCGCTCTGACCGAGGGTGTGCGACGGGCCGAGCGCGGTGCCGCGCCACGCGTTCAGGTCGGCCTCGAAGTCCCCCGGGCCGAGGGTGCGGCGCACCACGATGCGCTCGGCGAGATCCGGGATGCCCGTCCACGACGCCAGTTGGGCGATCACCCGGTCGGCGAGCGCCTCGAGCCGCGGATCGCCGTCGCCGTCGACCTCGCCCCGACCGAGCGAGGGGTCCGCGGGAACCGGCACGAGCACGAAGACGTTCTCGTGTCCCTCCGGCGCGACCGACGGGTCGATGCCGCTCGGTTTGCAGATGTAGATCGACGCCGGATCCGGGATGCGCGGGGTCTTGCCGAAGATGTCGTCGAAGTTGCGCTTCCAGTCGCGCGCGAACAGCAGGGTGTGGTGCTCGAGCTGGGGCAGCTCTCCGCGCACGCCGAGGTAGAGGAGGAGGGCGCTCGGTCCGGGGGTGCGCTTGTCCCAGTACGACTGCGGGTAGGTGCGGTGCGGCGCGTCGAGCAGTTTCGTCTCGATGTGGTGCAGGTCCGCCGCGCCGACCACGACGTCGGCGTCGATCCGCTGGGTCGTCCCCGCCGCATCCGTGTAGTCGACCCCAGTCGCCCGCCCGCCCTCGACGACGATGCGGGTGACGGTGGCGCTCGTGCGCACGTCGACCTGCTCGGATCGCGCCAACCGCACGATCGATTCGATCACGCGCGTGATGCCGCCCACCGGGTACAGCACGCCGTCCGCGAGGTCGAGGTGGCTCATCAGGTGGTACATGCTCGGGGCGAGCGACGGGGCGGTGCCGAGGAACACCGCCGGGTAACCGAGGATCTGCCGCAGGCGCGGGTCCGTGAAGCGGGCCGCCACGAAGCGGTCGAGGGGCTGGGTGAGCAGTTGCGCGAGCCGACCGCCGCGCGCAAGCACCTCGCGGGTGAACAGCGGGGTCTTCGCCGCGAAGGTCGTGTAGAGGAAGTACTTCTTCGCGAGCTCGTACACCTCCTTCGCCGACGTGAGGTAATCGTCGAGGGCGCGTCCGGCGCCCTTCTCGAGGCTCTCGAAGAGCCGCAGGTTCTCGTCGCGATCCGCCGACACGTCGAGCGGCGCGCGCTCGCCCTCGAAGTACACCCGGTAGCCCGGGTCGAGCGTGATGAGTTCGAGCTGCTCCTCCGCGCTCGTGTCGAGCAGCCGGTAGAAGTGGTCGAACACCTCGGGCATGAGGTACCAGGAGGGGCCGGTGTCGAAGCGGAACCCGTCGCGCGCCCAGGTGCCGGCCCGGCCACCGAGTTCTGCCCGCTGTTCGAGCAGGGTGACGTCGTGCCCGTCGCGGGAGAGCAGCGCGGCGGATGCCAGTCCGGCGATCCCTCCGCCGATGACGACGACGCGGCTCATGCTGGAGGGGTCCTTCCGAGGGCCGCCGCGGCGGCGATGCGCAGCTTGACGGGGTTGGGCACGCGCACGCGAGCGCGCACGAGGCGGGACGCCGGTGTCGCGCGCAGCCGCGCCGCGAGTTCGGCGAAGAGTCCCTGCGCGAGGCACACCGCTCGACGGGACGACGGCGGCAGGTCGGCCAGCACGGCGGCCGAGGCCCGCAGGTCCGCGTCGATGTCGTCGAGCAGCCGGGTCTTGTCGGTCTCGGTGAACGTCGGCACGTCGACGCCGGGGAAGTAGCTGCGGCCGAGGGACTCGTAGTCCGCCGCCAGGTCACGGAGGAAGTTGACCTTCTGGAACGCGGCGCCGAGCCGGCGGGCACCGTGCACGAGTCGTTCCTCTGTGGCCGCATCCACCGCATGCCCGATCAGGAATATGCGCAGGCACATGAGCCCGACGACCTCGGCGGAGCCGTAGACGTACGCGTCGAAGCTCGCCTCGTCGTGCACGGTCTGATCGAGGTCCATGCGCATGGACGCGAAGAAGGGCCGCGTGAGGTCGGCGCCGAAGCCGGCGGCGAGCGCCGAGCGGGCGAACGCGTGCACCACCAGGTTGCTGCTGTAGCCGACCCGCAACGCGTGCTCGGTCTCGCGCTCCAGGGTGTCGAGCGCGGTCCGCGCACCCTCCCGGTCGAGCCCGGCCTCCTCCGACGCCCCGTCGACGATCTCGTCGGCTATGCGCACGAGGGCATACACGTTCTCGACGGGCTGGCGCACGCCGGGTCCGAGCAGTCGGGAGGCGAGGCCGAACGAGGTGGAGTAGCGCCGGATGACGGTGCTCGCGGTCTCCTCGGCCACCCTGTCGTAGAGCGCGAGCCGGTTCATCGCACCCGCCTCAGCACGGCATCAGCCACCGGGTGCAGCTCCTCCCGGAGGGCCGAGGGGATGTGCGGCTCGGCGAGGCGCGCGAGCCCGCGGTTGCCGTAATAGCGGGCGAGACCCTCGGCGAAAGCGCGTGCGCCGCAACCGTCGAGCAGTGCCCGCACATGCTCCGCCTCGGCTCCGTCGAGATCCGGCTTGCCGAGCAGCGGGGCGATCTCCGCCCACTCGCGGGTGCTCCTCGCATAGGCGATGAGCACCGTGCGCTTTCCCTCGCGCAGGTCGCCGACGGTCGTCTTGCCAGTCATCGACTCCGACCCGAACACCCCGAGCACGTCGTCGACGATCTGGTACGCGATGCCGATGTCGCGGCCGAAGTCGGCGAGCGTCGTCACCGTCTGCTCCGACGCACCGGCAAGGATCGCTCCCGCTTGCAACGGGCACTCGAAGGAGTACACCGCCGTCTTGAGGCGCTCCATGGTGAGGATGTCGTCGACACGCGGCACTCCGCCGTCGACCGCGAAGTCGACGTCGATGAGCTCGCCGGCAGCGCTCGCGAAGAGCGCCTCGTCCATGACCTCGAGCAGCCGCGAGCGGACGACGTCGCTCACCCCGCTGCGATCGATCAGACGATAGGAGTTGAACAGGGCGAGGTCGCCCGCGATGACGGCCGCCGAGGTGCCGAAGTGCTCGGCGAGGCGCTCATCCGCCCCGCGCGTCGCCGCCTCGTCACGGAAGGTGCCCGAGATGTTGGGGACCCCGCGGCGCACGAAGTCGTGGTCGATCACGTCGTCGTGCACGATGAGGGCGGTGTGCAGCAGCTCGAACGCGGCTCCCACGCACGCCGCCGCCTCGGTGTCGCGGCCGCCGAGGGCGAGATATGCCGACATCACCATACGAGGACGGAAGCGCTTGCCGCCGCGGGTGTTGCTCTCGAGCACGCGCCACAGCGACGTGTAGCGATCACCCAGCGGTTCTGCACGTCGGATGGCTAGGGTGAAGAACCTTTCCAGCACGGCGTCGACCTGGGCCTGCCGCTCCTGAGCGGCAGCCAGCAGGTCGGCCTCGTCCATCTCGGCAGACTATCGGGCGCTATGAACACCTCTCCTGTGAGTTCCACGACCGAATTGGTCGTGCTCCTGAACGACGACGGCACCCCGATCGGCACCGCCGACAAGGCCACCGTGCACACCCTCGAGACTCCCCTGCACCTCGCGTTCTCGTGTCACGTGTTCGACGAGTCGGGACGCACGCTCGTCACCCGCCGCGCGCTGACGAAGTCCGCCTGGCCCGGGGTGTGGACGAACTCGTTCTGCGGACATCCGGCCCCGGGCGAGCGGGGTCCGGATGCGCTCCGCCGGCGCGCGGAGCATGAGTTGGGCATCCGGCTCGATGACATCGAGGTGCTGCTGCCCGACTTCCGCTATCGCGCGGTCGACGCGTCGGGCGTGGTCGAGAACGAGATCTGCCCGGTCTACCGGGCCACCACGAGTGACGCGGTCGATCCGCGCGCCGACGAGGTCGCCGAATACGCGTGGCTGACGCCGGAGGAACTGCGCACCGCGGTCGCCGCGGCGCCGTTCGCATTCAGCCCGTGGCTCGTGCTGCAGCTGCAGGAGTGGACCGACTGATCCACGCCTGACGGCTCGCTACTGCGCGAGCGAGGGTGCCGCCGAGACGTCGGTGCGGTGGAAGTTCTGGAACGAACGCGACGCGGTCGGTCCGCGCTGCCCCTGGTAGCGCGAGGAGTATTCGCTCGAACCGTAGGGCCGCTCCGTCGGCGAGGTGAGCCGGAAGAAGCACAACTGCCCGATCTTCATGCCCGGCCAGAGCTTGATCGGCAGCGTCGCGACGTTGCTCAGCTCGAGCGTCACGTGCCCGGAGAAGCCCGGGTCGATGAAGCCGGCGGTCGAGTGGGTGAGCAGTCCCAGCCGCCCGAGGGAGCTCTTGCCCTCCAGGCGCGCGGCCACGTCATCCGGCAGGGTGATCAGCTCGTAGGTCGAACCGAGCACGAACTCCCCCGGGTGCAGGATGAACGGCTCGTCGCCCTTCGTCTCGACCAGACGGGTCAGCTCGGGCTGATCCTCGGCAGGGTCGATGAACGGGTACTTGTGGTTGTCGAACAGCCGGAAGAAGCGGTCGAGCCGCACGTCGACGCTCGACGGCTGCACCATGCCGAGCTCGAGGGGATCGAGACCGATGCGACCCGCGTGCAGTTCAGCCCTGATGTCCCGATCGCTGAGAAGCATGGCTCGAGGCTACTAGAATGGGGAACAGTCGCGTTCGCGCGGCGACGCGAGTGTAGTTCAATGGTAGAACTTCAGCTTCCCAAGCTGATAGCGCGGGTTCGATTCCCGTCACTCGCTCCATCCGAGCCCGGGTAACCCACACCGAGTGCCCCCAGTTCGCGACGGCATGCGCCGCCGTCGCGGGGTTCGATTCCCGTCACTCGCTCCATCCGAGCCCGGGTCTCACCCCGAGTGCCACCAGTTCGCCAAGCGCCTCGGGTACGCTGACCACCGATGCGGCTAGAAAGCGGTTTCAGAGGCGTGGCCGAGGTCGTCGAGACGGAAGGCGGTCTGCGCCCGCTGCGCCTCACGGCCGAGCAGCACCGCCGGGCGCCGGAGTCGCTTCAGTTGATGGCCGAGTTCACCTCTGGCGTGCGTCTCGTGCTCCGCACCGCCGCCTCTCGGCTCGACCTCGACGTGATCATCGAGCGCTACGTCATGCGTCACCTCGGGCGGCCGACCCGGGATGCCGAGTTCCTCGCCGAGGCCGGCGGGGAGGTGATCGCCCGCGCCGTGGCGACACCCACCGGCTCGCGGATCGAACGCGGTCGAGGGGAGCCGTACGGGCGCGAGCCCGGGCCCGTCGTGCGGGTGACACTCGATCTCGGTGCGGCCTCCGCGCGCCGGGACGTCGTCGTGTGGTTCCCGCACGACGCGGGTGTGACGCTCGCGGGGGTGAGCGGCGACGCGCCCGTCGAGCCCGTGCCCGACAGCGCCCGTCCGCACTGGGTGCATCACGGCAGCTCCATCAGTCACGGCGGGAACGCCCACGATCCGCGCGAGACCTGGCCTGCGCAGGTCGGTCGGGCGCTCGGCATCCGCTGGTCGAACCTCGGCTTCGGCGGCAACGCGATGCTCGACCCGATGACGGCGCGCAGCATCGCCGCGATGGATGCCGACGTCGTCACGCTCGAACTCGGCATCAACATCGTGGGCGCCGACGCCATGCGGCCGCGCGCCCTCACCTCCGCGACGCACGCGTTTCTCGACGCCCTCCGCGACCGCCACCCCGACGCGCCGATCGTGCTCATCGGCGCCTTCGCCTGCCCGGCACTCGAGACCACGCCGGGTCCGATGGTGGCGACGCCGAACGGCCCCCGGGGCACCGAGCGCGGCCAGGACGCGGACGTGCTCACCCTGCAGCGCTCCCGGGAGGTGCTGCGCGCGGTCGCCGCCGTCCGCGACGATCCTGCGCTGCACTATCTGGACGGGCTGGAGCTCTTCGGTACGGCTGATGCCCATCTGCTCGAAGACGGACTGCATCCCTCGCAGTGCGGTCTCGACCTCATCGCGCGACGGTTCCTCGAGCGCGAGGTGATCGGGCCCGTCAGGGCCGATCGGTGAAGCGGATGCCGAGCCCGCGCGTCGGCCCAGGCTCAGAGGACGACCGCGATCCTTCAGATCGCCGGACCGATACGGCCGTTGCTCGCGTCGCGCACGACGGCAGCGAGAGTGCGCAACACGTCGGGGGATTCGGGTACCACGCCGTTCTCGACGTACTCGATGCTCATCCCGTCGGTGAGCGCGCGGATCGCCCCCGACACGGATGCCGCGACACGGCGCACCTCCGCCGCGTCCCGCGGCAGGTTCAGTCGGGGAGCGAAGACGGGCGTCGAGCGCTGCTCGGCCGCGTCGCACACCATGAGCCACGCGCTGCGAAGCGCCGGCTCGGTGTAGCCGAGCACGATCATCCGCATCGCCGCGACGTCGTCGGAGGAGAACACGACAGGTCCCGGCGTGGCCGCCTTCTCGAGATACTCCTCGATCGAGCGGTCGAGAGGCCAGCCGTGCAGCACCGATTCGAACACGCGGCCCGATTCGACGAGCACCGGCTCCACGCACGCCTCTTTGGAGCGGAAGTACCTCCACAGCGTGCGCGTCGCGATGCCCGCCTCACGCGCGATGTCCTCGCCGCGGGTGGCGGCGAGACCGTCACGCCAGAAGAGCTCGGCGGCGATCCGTGACACCTGCAGGCGAGCGTCCGACCGGCGACGCAGGTCGATCGGCACCCGGGCTTCTGTCACGCAGTGACCCTAACAGCGGGACAAGCGGGCTCAGGCGATGAGGAAGATCACAGTGATCGCCTCGTACAGGGCACCGATGATCAGGAGGGCGACGACGAGCGCATAGAGCTTCGCCGTCGCCAGCAGGCCGCCGACGTACCCGGCGCGCCGAGTCGCGAAGCCGTGCCGTTGCGGCTGCAGCAAGAACCGCCCATGCACCCACGCCGCGAAGCCGACCACGACATACGCCGCGCCCTCGATCGCGAGAGTCACCCAGTGAACGAGGAAGAGGGCGTCGTGCGCGCCGACCGGAGTGAACAGCACCCCCCAGGAGAGTCCGCGGACGAGGGTCGAAACGACGCCGAGGAAAGGCACGATGAGCGTCGGCAGCGTCGTCTGCAGCAACGACGCCGAGAGCAGGTTCACGCCGAGAGTGACGACCGCGGCGAGGGCGACGTTCCCGCTGCGGTAAGAGTCCGCGATGAGCCCACCCAGGCCGCCGGCGCCGGGATCACCGACGGCGCCGAGTCCGCCGGGGCGCAGTTCGGGCACGAGGGCGGTTGCGAGGATGCCAAGCCCGAACATGCCGAGATAGCCGAGGTTCAGGGCGACGAAGGCACGCCGGTGCGAACGGATGAGGGCCACGACGTCGCGGACGACGCGCGCGCCGTAGTGGAGGGCGGATGCGGAGGTGTGGATCGAGTGCCGAGTTGTCACGATATGACACTAGTCACTAAGTGACATCACTGGAAGGCTGTTCGCTGTGGGAGAAGAGCGCCCGCCTGCCTACGCGACCGGAGTTGAGCGATCGCATCCAACTCCCACGATGACGCCGGCGTCTGCAAGCGCGGTCGGCCGGACGAAGGTCACGAGCCGGACCGACCTCGATCCGCCGGTGGAAGGCTCGGCCGATCGGTGAAGCGGATGCCGAGCCCGCGCGTCGGACCGCCGCGCACGTGCCCGGCACCGAACTCGAGCCCGGTCGACTCCGCGAGCACGCCGAGGTCGGCGAAGCGGGCGTCCTCGACGTCCTCGATCCACGTCTGCTCCGGCAGCGCGAACGACAGCTGAGCGGAGAGTTCGGGCAGCAGGTGTGCGGCGAGCCGCGCGCCCCGCTCCCGCGCGAGATCGGCGATCGCGAGGAACGGCGTAATGCCCCCGACCCGGATGACGTTCGGCTGCACGACGTCGACGACGCCCGCGTCGAGGAAGTCGCGGAAGCGGTGGATCGTGTGCAGATTCTCGCCGAGGGCGATCGGCAGGTCGGTGCGCCGGCGCAGTTCCCGGTGCGCCGCGAGATCGTCGGCGCGGAGCGGTTCCTCGATCCACGCGGGCCGCACGGCGGTGAACAGCTCGAGGGCGTGCGCGGCGCGGTCGACGTCCCAGCGCTGATTGGCGTCGATCATCAGGTCGCGGTCGGCGCCGAGCACCTCCCGCACGGCAGCGAGCCGGTCCGCATCCTCGGCCGGGTCCGGCTTGCCGACCTTCACCTTGACCGCGCGGTGCCCGGCGGCCACCCAGCGCTCGACCTGCGCGACGAGCTCCTCGAGCGGATAGTGCAGATTGACCCCGCTGCCGTACACCGGAAGCTCGTCGTGACGGCGGCCGAGCACTCCGGTGACGCTCGTTCCCTCGCGACGGGCCCGGGCATCCCACAGCGCGAGGTCGATGCCGGCGAGGGCGATCGTCGAGATGCCGCCGCCCCCCGCCTCGTGCACCCGTTCCCAGGCCTGCTGCCAGAGAGCGGGATCCGCGGCGCGCCCGGTCCACCAGGGAGCGAGCTCCTCGGTGAGGAACGCGGCGACCGCGCCGGCGCCGATCGTCGGGGTCCAACTGAACCCGTGGCCGACCGTGCCGTCGTCGCAGCGCACCTCCACCGGCAGCACCGTGACGGTCGTGACGTCGGGCGCCCAGGGTCGCGCGAGCGGGATCTCGAGGCGCCGCACCTCGACGGACTCGACGGTGGCCGTCATGCCGCGATGAGGGAGCGACCGGCGGCGAGGATGTCGGCGAGGCGCTGCTCCTGGGCGGCGGTCGGGTCGACGAGGGGGGCGCGCACCGATCCGACGGGCACGCCCGCGAGCCGCAGTCCGGCCTTGATGAGCGACACGGCGAATCCGGGCGTCTCGTCGCGCAAGGCGACGAGGGGCCGGTAGAAGCCGTCGAGCAGCCGGCGTTGCGTGTCGGCGTCGTCGGCGCGATACGCGCGGTAGAACGCCGTCGCGATGTCGGGGGCCATCGCGAAGACGGCGGAGGAGTACAGCGGCATGCCGATCGCCTTGTAGGCGGCCTGGCTGAGTTCCGCGGTGAGCAGCCCGTTGAAGAACCGCAGGTCGGTGCGGCCGGTGCGCTGCCCGGCGAGCACGATCTGCTGCGCCACGGCGATGTCGCCGACGCCGTCCTTGATGCCCGCGACGCCCGGGAGTGACAGCAGGTGCTCGGCGGTCGCCGCGGTGAGGGTCGACCCGCCCCGGTGGTAGACGATCACCGGCAGGTCGGTCTCGGCGAGCACGGCCTCGACGTAGCGCACGATCCCCGTCTGCGGACCCTGCACGAGGTAGGGCGGCAGCAGCAACAGGCCGTCGGCCCCCGCCTCGGACGCCGCACGCGCGCAGCCGATCGCGTGCCCGAGCGGGCCGCCCGCACCGGCGATGACCGGCACGCGGCCCGCCGTCGCCTCGATGCTCGCGGCGACGACCGCGGTGAACTCCGCGAGCGAGAGCGCGTGGAATTCGCCCGTGCCGCACGCGGCGAACACCCCACCCGGCCCGGCCGTCACCCCCGCGGCGACGTGCGAACGCGTCGTCTCGAGGTCGAGCCGCCCGGCCGCGTCGAACGCGGTGACCGGGAAGAACAGGACGCCGTCGGCGAAGGTGAGCTCAGACAACGTCGACCCCCGCGAGTTGTTCGCGCCAGGTGCGGCGGGCGCGCCAGCCGAGCAGCCGCTCCGCTTTCGCGCTCGAGAAGAGCGACTCGGTGTCGCCCAGCTTCGCCGCGGCATCCGCGAGCGACGGCAACCAGGTCTCCACCGCGGCGGGGACAGAGTCGCGCACGAGCGCGTCGCGCGCCCCGACGAAGAACGTCTCCCCGTTGGGGGCGCGGTCACCCGCATCCAGCCAGGCCACGACGAACTCCCCCGCGTCGCGGGCGTCGACGTAGTTGAACAGCGCGACGGCCGAGAGCTCCGGATGCTGCAACCGCTCGGCGACCGTGTGGCCCTGCTGGGTGGGAGCGCCGCTCCACTCCTCCGGCGCGATCACGTAGCAGGGGCGGAACGCTCCGGTGCGGATGCGATCGCCGGCCGAACGCGCGGCCATCGCGACGAGTCCCTCGATCGCGACCTTCGAGAGCGCGTAGCCGTTCCATGGACGGGTCGGGTGCGCCTCGTCGAGCGGCAGGTACTCGGGCTGCCAGCCGATCGGCGCGCCGTAGCCGATCACGGTCGGGCTGCTCGCGATGAGGAGCGAGCCGGTGCCCGCGGCGAGCGCCGCGTTCAGCACCCCGAACGCGAGCCCCGTGTTGACGGCGAAGGTCTCGTCGTCGGGTGCCGCTCCGGGGAAGGGGATGGCCGCGAGGTGCACCACCTCGTCCGGGCGGTACCGCTCGAACAGGTCGGTGCGGGCGCCCGCGTCGGCGAGGTCCGCCTGCACCTGCACGGCCGGCAGATCGGCGTGGGTGACGAGGTCCACCGAGACGACGTCGCGACCGGCGTCGGCCAGTGCGCGCACGACGCTGCGGCCGAGACGCCCGGCGCCGCCGGTGACGAGTGTGCGTGTCATGCCCCCACCCCCGGGAGGTCGCGGGCGGCGAGCCCGAGGTCGAGGTCGGCGATGCGCACCACCTGCTCGCTCTCGAGCGACCGGTTCCCGGCGAGCCCGACCACGACGGCGCGCACGCCGTCGCGCCACGTCGCCGAGCGGCCCAGCTCATCCGTCTCCCCGCCGACGAAGACCTCGCGCAGCAGCAACGCGTCGCCGCCGCCGTGTCCGCCGTCCGCCGCAGGGATCTCCACCTCGCGTGCCGGTTCCCAGTGCCGCTGCACGACGAGCCGCTCGCCGACCGGGCGGGCGCCCTCGTCGACCACGAGGTCGGGGCGCGCGCTCGGGTCGACCACGACGCGACCCTCCTCGTCGAAGAGCACGGCACCGCGCTCGATGACGGTGAGCTCGGCACGCCCCTCCGTGCCGTTGACGGTCACGGTGTAGCCCTCCCAGGGCGAGTGCGCGTTGAGCGAGTAGGCCATCGACGGTCCACCGGCGTAGTCGACGACGAGCGAGAGGTTGTCCTCGATCGTGATGCCCGCATCGAAGACGTCGCGATCGCGCAGGTAGCCGTCGTGCTGTTCCTGGTCGAAGTAGAGCCCCTTGAGCACCGGGTCGCGGCGCAGGTCGAGGCTGAAGGCGTCGCGCAGCTCCGAGTCGGTCGTGCCGCGCTCGGGGCGAGGGCCGAGCCCGCGCGTTCGCGCGTTCTCGGCGCCGTAGAACCGCAGCCCGCCGCTCGCGAACACGCGCACGGGCGAGTCGGAGATCCACCAGTTGACGAGGTCGAAGTGGTGCGACGCCTTGTGGATGAGCAGTCCGCCCGAGTTCGCCTTGTCGCGATGCCAGCGGCGGAAGTAGTCGGCCCCGTGCGCCGTGTCGAGCACCCATTCGAAGTGCACGCTCGTCACCCGGCCGACGGCACCCGACGCGATGACCTGCTTGAGGGCGGTGTTCCGCGGGGCGTACCGGTAGTTGAAGGTGATGGTCACCGATCGCCCGGTGCGCTCGACCGCCTCCGCGATCGCCCGCACGCCCTCCGAGGTGGTCGTGAGCGGCTTCTCGACCACGACGTCCGCCCCGGCGTCGAGGGCGGCCACGACGTACGCGGCGTGCGTGGCATCCGGGGTCGTGACGATCACCACGTCGACGGACTCCTCGCGCACGACCGTCGCGAGCTCGGCCGGGTCGAAACGCCGCGGGCTGCCGAGCTGCGGCAGCCGCTGCGCCGACCAGTCGAGCCGGCCCGGGTTCGCGTCACCCCAGGCGACGAGTCGGGCGGCATCCGAATGGGTGCCGGCGATGGCGTCGAGGTACATCTGGGCGCGGGAACCGACACCCACCAGTGCGTAATTGCGCATGCTCACTCCTTGGGACACCGGCGGCCGTGAAGCCCCGTCGCACGCTGTCATGCGTCGCCGATACGGAGTCCTCGCCCGCCACGCTACTCGAGAAAGCGTTTTCCTGCACCCGTCGTGTTCCGCGTTGTCGGCGGATCGTGCCACGGTTGCTCATGGCCAGGATCGACCGCATCCGTCCCGAGGGACTCGTGCACAGCCCCGCCTTCAGTCATGTCGCCGTCGTGCCGCCGGGCGCCACGACCATCTACATCGGCGGGCAGAACGGCGTCGACGACACCGGCGCCGTCGTCGGGGACGACATCGCGGTCCAATCCGCGCGAGCCCTCGACAACGCGGAGGTGGCGCTCGCGGCCGCCGGTGCCGCCTTGGCCGACGTCATCCAGTGGACGGTGCTCATCGTCGACGGTGCCGACCTCGGCGCCGGCTACGGCACCATCGCGACGCGGCTGGCGTCCGACGAGCCCGCCCTCGTGACCGCCGCGCGCGTCGCCGGCCTGGGAGTGCCCGGGGCACTCGTCGAGATCAGCGCCGTCGCTGCGGTCTTCCGCTGACGACCATGCCGACATCCGTGGCGCTGCTCCGGGGTATCAACGTCGGGGGGCACAACAAGTCGGCATGGCCGACCTCGCCGCGTGCTTCCGCGATGCCGGCTACGCCGACGTGCGCACCTACATCCAGAGCGGCAACGTCGTGTTCACCGCCGACCCAGCCACCGGCCCGGAGCTCGAAGAAAGCCTGGAACGGCTGCTCGAGGAGCGGTTCGGGATCCCGATCCTGGTCGTGGTGCGGTCGCGGCAGGAGCTCGCCGCCACGATCACGGCCGCGCCCGCCGACCACGGTTCGGCGGAGCTGCGCAGCGACGTGTTCTTCCTCAAGCACCCGCTGACCCCTGAGGAGGCGTTCGCCGAATTGCCGCCGCTGCGCGAGGGCGTGGACTCAGTGTCGATCGGGCCGGGCGTCCTGTACTTCTCCCGTGTCGCGGCGCGGGCCCGCGAGACCCGCATCACGGGCTTCATGAGCAAGGCGGTGTTCCGGCGCATCACGGTGCGCAACTGGCGCACCACGACGACCCTGCTCGCGATGCTCGACGGACCGGCCGGATGAGGGAGGTCAGTCCGTGAGCACCTCGCGGCCGTCTTCGATCGCGATGCCTCCCGCGCGGAACGGGATCGGACGCAGCACCTGGTAGACGATGCCGCTACCGGTGGCCTCCGTGTGGGCGAGCTTGAACGCCGACGGCGCCGCGCCCTCGCCGAAGAGTCGCTTGCCTGCGCCGACCACGACGGGGAAGACGAGCAGCCGGAACTCGTCGACGAGCCCCGCATCGTGCAGCGAGCGGGCGAGCGCACCGCTGCCGTGCACCTGCAGCTCGCGACCGGGCTGGGCCTTGAGTTCCCGGATGCGGTGGATCGCATCGGTCGAGATCACGGTCGTGTTCGCCCAGTCCGCACCGGAGGTCCTGCTCGACACGAGGTACTTCGGCACGGTATTCAGCAGGGCGGCTCCCTCGTCGTCGGGGTCGGTGACGTTCGGCCAGTGGGCGGCCATCACGTCGTAGGTGTAGCGGCCGAGCAGCATGGCTTCGGTGTGCTCGAACCATCCGCTCACGATGCGGTTGAAATCGTCGTCGACGTGGGGCGGGAGCCAGCCGCCGAGCTCGAAACCGTCGCGCGGGTCCTCGTCGCGGGCCCCGGGGGACTGGTAGACGCCGTCTTGCGTGATGAACAGGTTCACGGTGAGTCGCATGGTCGCTTCCTTTCGATCCGGCGTCGGAGTGACGCTCTCACTATCGCGTCGATCGGACGGGCGGGGAATCGACATCGCGGCGGGATGTGTTCGCTCGCTGAGCCTGTCGAAGCGGGCCGCACGGGCGGTTCCCTTCGACGCGCTCAGGGAACGACAGGCTTTGGGAACGTGACGGATCCGGGCGGTCAGGAGTTGCGGCCGCGCGCGTCGACCGGCCAGAGTTCCGCGCGACCGCCGTCGAACGCGACGAAGGAGTCGACGAGGTTGACCGCGCTGCAGACGTGGTTCGGGACGACCCGCACCGTCGCGCCGAGCGACGGAGCCGGCGAGCCGTCGAGCTCCACGACGGCGTGGTGCTCCGACAGCGACGTGATGCGGGCGTCCGGCAGGTCGAGCAGGCGGCCGAAGCCGGTCGAGTACGCGGCGCGATCGGCACCGAGGATCTTGCTGCCGGCGTCGACCACGATCCGATCCGCGCGACGACTGACCACCGTCGCGTGCACCGTGAGCGCGATCTGTTCGCGAGCGTAGGTGCCCAGTTCCCACTGCTGCGCGTCACCGAAGACGTACACACCGGGACGCAGCTCGGTGAGCGTACCGGCGGCAGCGAAGTCGGCGCTCGGCGTCGATCCGCCGCTCACGACGAGCGGCTCGATGTCGGAACCCCGCAGCGACGCCGCCGCCTCGGCGAGAGCCGCCGCCTCCTGCTCCGCCGCCGTGCGCCGACCGTCCGGCGAGTACGAGTGCCCCGGGAAGGTGAAGACGCCGATCGCCGGGAGTCCCGCGTCGGCGGCCGCGCGAGCGATCCGTCCCGCATCCGACGCCGCGACGCCGGTGCGGTGGTGCCCGGAGTCGACTTCGACGAGCACCCGCACTCCCGTGCCCCGCAGCTCCTCGGCGGCGCGGGCCGCGCTCTCGATCGACTCGACGCCGATGCGCACCTCCGCGCGTTCGGCGAGGGCGCGCAGCCGGGTTCCGCGATCCGGATCCACCCACAACGGGTAGGCGATGAACACGTCGTCCACTCCGCCCGCCACGAACGCCTCCGCCTCGCCGATGGTCGCGACGGTGATCCCGCGCGCGCCCGCGTCGAGCTGCATGCGCGCGATGCGCGACGACTTGTGCGTCTTCGCATGCGGACGAGTCTCGATGCCGAGCTCACCGATCGAGCGGGCGCGTGCCGCGATGTTCCGCTCGAGCACGGGTACCTCGACGGCGACGAACGGCGTGGGCGGCGGGGCGAGGGTCATCCTCATACCGTAGTTCTCCACAGGTTTATCCACCGGGGGAGGGTTCGCTGACCGCTCTCTGATAGCCACCTGGGCGATTCACCCCATCCGGATGGCGTACGGGTACGAATGACTCACGTACGGCAGACCGTCGTGCTCTTTACAAGGAGGCAACACTCATGACCAAGTCCCCGAACCGTCTGCTGGGGGTCGTCTTCGGCGCGGTCTACATCCTCGTCGGAATCCTCGGCTTCTTCGTCGACGCTCCGGGCGGGTTCTTCGCCCAGGGCGGAGAGGGCGGACTGCTGCTCGGCATCTTCGAGGTGAACCCGTTCCACAACGTGGCGCACCTCCTGATCGGTGCCGCGCTGCTGATCGCCGGCCTGTCCAACGTCCGTGCGGCGAAGGCCACCAACACCGTCGTCGGTGCCGCCTACCTGCTGCTCGGCCTCATCGGTCTGTTCATCATCGACAGCCCGGCCAACATCCTCGCGATCAACGCGGCGGACAACGTGCTGCACTTCCTGAGCGCGGCGCTGCTCCTCGCGGTGGGTCTGGGCGTCGAGCGCGACGTCCGCACCACCCGCACCGTCTGATCCTCCGAACGATGAGCTCGACGGGAGCCGACCGATGACCCAGGTGACGAGATTGCTGATCGCGCTGGCCGCAGTCTGCGCCGGCCTGATCCACCTCGCCCTGGTGGTCGGTTCCCCCGTGCCGATCGCGGTCTTCGCGGCCGCGATCGGCACGGCAGAACTCGCGTGGGGGCTCATCACCTTCGTGCGCGACCGCATCGAAGCGCCCGTCGTGGTGCTCTCGGTCGCGCTCTTCCCCCTCGTCGGCTGGGCGGCGATCGTCGCCGCCGGAGCCGTGTCGGGTGCGACAGAGGCGGCGGCGCTCCCCGTGCTGCCGCTCGGGATCGCCGCCGTGTTCGACCTCGCGATCGCCCTCGTGATCGCGCGTCGGCTGCGGGACGGCGAACGGAAGGTCATCCGCACCACCGGCGCGGAGCCGAGCGCACCCCGGCTGCTCATCCCCCTGTTCATCGGATCCCTCGCCGCGGCGTTGCTCGTCACCCCCGCCCTCGCGGCGACGGAGGCGGGTGCGTACGCGCAACCGCACGGTGAGCACGACGCCGACTTCGTGCCTCAGAAGGGTGACCCGATCCAGCTGCCCGACGAGCACGGTCACTGACCGCTCCGTCATCAACGGCCCGCTTCGGCGGGCCGTTTCGTCGTCTCAGATCGCGGCGATCCCGGGGATCGGTGTCGCCCTCTCCATGAAGCGCACGACGTTCTGGTCGACGATGATGTCGGATGGGCGCAGCGGCCGCGTGAGATACAGCCCCTCGAGCGCCGTGATGCGGCTCAGGGCGACGTAGGTCTGACCCGGGGCGAACGAACGCTGACCGAGGTCGACGATCGCCGCGTCGTAGGTCTTGCCCTGCGACTTGTGGATGGTGACCGCCCACGCGAGCCGCAGCGGGAACTGCGTGAACTCGGCCACGACGTCCTTACGCAGCTGCTTCGTCTCGGCGGAGTAGCTGTAGCGGTACCGCTCCCAGATCGCCGGTTGCACCTCGTGCCGGTCACCGTCGATCTCGACCCACACCGTGTCGGCGATCTTCGTGACGACCCCGATCGATCCGTTCACCCAGCGCTGGTCGGGGTCGTTGCGCAAGAACATCACCTGCGCGCCGACCTTGAGCTCGAGCGCCTCGTCGGCCGGGTAGGCGCGGCCGCCGAACTCCCCGTTGATCTCCGCCTTCGCGGTGAGCACCCGGCCCGGCAGCCGTCCGAGCGCGAGCCCGTTGATGCGGTTCACCGTCGCGTTCGTCGTCGCGAGGGTGATGGCGCCCTCCTCGGGGGCCGGTCGCGAACCGACGGAGTTGAGCCGCTGGGCCATCTCGGCCGTCACCTGCCCGTGCCGCACGCCGGTGAGCAGGTACTTGAACTCGTCCTCGTGCTGGCGGTGGATGGTCGACAACTCGAAGATCTTGAGCTCCGCCTCGTCCCACACCTTCGCGTCGAAGAACCACATCGACCGGTAGTGGTCGGCGAAGTACGCGCGCTCCTCGCCGTCCCCGGGTACGGGGGCGAGCTGGTACGGATCGCCGAAGAGCACCACCTGCACACCGCCGAACGGCTCCTGCCGCTGACGCGCCTGGCGCAGGCTGCGATCCACCGCATCCAGCAGGTCGGCGTTCACCATCGACACCTCGTCGATCACGAGCGTGTCGATCGTGCCGAGCAGCTTGCGCACCTCGGGGCCCTGGTCGATGTCGTGGTCGGCGATGACGCCGATCGGCAGCCGGAACAGGGAGTGGATGGTCTGCCCGCCGACATTGAGCGCGGCGACACCCGTGGGCGCGCTGATCACGAGCTGCTTCGACGTGTTCCACGACAGGTGGTTGAGCAGGGTCGACTTTCCGGTGCCGGCGCGGCCGGTCACGAACACGTGCTCGCGCGTGGTCTCGATCGCGTCGAACACGGCCTGCTGTTCGGGTGAGAGAGGTGTGCCGATCACCGAACCTCCCGGGGCGTTCGCAACCTCCTCAATCTAACGCGAACGGCGACGGGGGCGCGCCGCGCCTTAAGATGAGGGAATGCGCCGCGCCCTCGTGACCTGGGGAGTCGTGGTCGCAGTCCTGGCCGCCGGCTTCATCGTGGCCGTCGTCGCCCTCAACGCGACCGTGTACGGCGCCGGGGGATACGTGAAGTCGTACCTCGATGCGCTCGCCCGTCACGACGGGGCGCGGGCGCTCGAACTCGCCCGCACCGCGCCGCTCCCGGAAGGGTCGGATGCGCTGCTGTCGTCATCCACGCTCGGCCGCCTCGAGGCGATCCGACAGGTCGCCGACGAGGACCTCGGCGGGGGAGTGCACCGCGTCGGGTTCGCGTTCGAGGTCGGCGGGGAGCCGGCGGAAGCGGCGTTCACCGTGCGCGGCGTCGCTCCGCGGTTCGGGCTGTTCTCGTCGTGGGAGTTCGTCGAGAGTCCGCTCGCCCGGGTCGACCTCACCGTGACCGGCGATCGTCGTTTCGAGGTGAACGGAGCACGAGCGGTCACCCCGTCGGAGACGAACGGCCCGAGCCCGTTCGTGATGTTCGCCCCGTCGAGCTACGAGTTCGCCCACGAGAGCCGGTACCTCACCGCCGACCCGGTGCGGGCGTCCGTTCTGCCGGGGATCAACGAGGTGCAGCTCGCCGTCATCGCGAACCCCGCGTTCGTCGACGAGGTGCAGGGGGAATTGAACGCGTTCCTCGACGAGTGCGCGACCCAGGAGGTGCTGCAGCCGACCGGATGCCCGTTCGGCAAGCAGATCGAGGACCGCGTCGACGGACCGATCGAGTGGTCGATGTCGACCTACCCCGAAGTGACGATCGTGCCGAGCGATCGGCCCGGGATCTGGCGGATGCCCGAGACGGCGGCCGCCGCGCACCTGCGAGTGCCGGTGCGCTCGATCTTCGACGGCGACGAATCGCTGCTCGACGAGGACGTGCCGTTCCTCATCTCGTTCTCGATCACCCTGCAGGACGACGGCGGACTGTTCATCCAGATCGAGTGATCCGCCTCGACCGCCGAGGCGCTGCCGTCAGCGGCGGTCGGAGCGGGCGGCCAGCATGTCGTTGTAGGCGTTGAGCTCCGCGTCCCCGTCGCGCTCCGCCGCGCGGTCGCGCCGCTTCGCCTCCTTCGAGTCGTCGCGGCTCCACATCACCGCGACGACGAAGGCGAGGATGACGGTCGGGATCTCCCCGACGCTCCAGGCGATGCCGCCACCGGCCTGCTGGTCGGCGAGGGCGCTCGGGCCCCACTCGCGGCCCATCGCGCCGTACCAGTCGGCGAGCAGCAGACCGGTTCCGCTCATGATCGCGAGACCGAAGAAGGCGTGGAACGCCATCGTGCCGAGCAGCAGCAGCAGCCGCAGGGGGTAGGGAGCGCGGTAGGGGACCGGGTCGACGCCGATGAGGGCCTGAACGAAGAGGTACCCGCTGATGAGGAAGTGCGTCACCATCCACCAGTGACCGACGTGGTCGGTCGTCGCCCAGCTGAACAGCGGCGAGTAGTAGAAGACCCAGAGGGATCCGGCGAAGATGACCGCCGCGACGATCGGGTTGGCGAGCACCCCGGCGACCTTGGAGTGCACGGCCCACATGATCCACTCGCGGGCTCCGCGCGAGCCGTCCTGCCGCTTGCGGATCGCCCGCAACGCGAGCGTGACCGGCGCGCCGGGCACGAGCAGCACGGGCACCATCATTCCGAGCATCATGTGCGCGAGCATGTGCGCGCTGAAGAGGTAGTGCTCGTAGGCGTTGACGCCGCCGTTGGTGATCCAGAAGAGCAGCAGGATGCCGGCGACCCAGAGCACGGTGCGGTGCACGGGCCAGCGGTCACCGCGACGATGCAGCCGCCAGACGCCCGCGAGGTAGAAGAAGAGCCCGAACCCGCAGAGGATCGTGAAGAGCAGGTCGAAGTCCCACGTGGTCAGGTAGCGCTCGAGGGTGAGCTCCGGCGGGAGCGGGCGTCCGGTGAGCAGCTCCGCCGGCGTCGGATCGGTGAGCTCGCTCGCGGGGGTGTCGGGGATCGGGGTGCGGGTGCGCGCGAGTCCCGACGCGACACCGCTCGCGAGCCCCATGAACGCCAGTTCCGCCACGACGAGCAGAGCGAAGCGGCGTCCCTCGGCACCGGCGGGCGCATCCGCCATGCGCCGGATGACGATGCGGCGCTGCACGGCGCCGAACAGTCCGAGGGCGAGCAGCGCCGCGGACTTCACGAGCACGAGCACGCCGTAGGTGCTCAGCAGGTACTCCCACGAACCGATGCGGATCTGCGCGCTCACGACACCGGAGACCGCGACCACGACGAAGCACGCGAGGGCGAGCGACGAGTAGCGCTCCACGAGGCGCACGAGCCGCTCCTTCGCGACGACGTTGCGCACGAGCGCGAGGGTGATGAGCCCGCCGAGCCAGACCGCCGCCCCGACCATGTGCAGCCAGATCGCCGTGACCGCCGCGTCGTGATCGGCGCTGCCCGCGGCGTGCCCCTGCTGCGAGATGGGGATGAGCGCGAGCACCCCGACGATCGCGGTGACGAGGATGACGACCTGATTGCGGGCGCCGAAGCAGACGACGGTGATCGCCGCGGCGAGCAGGGTGGTGCCGAGCCACGCCTGACCCGATTCGATGCTCGTGAGGTACGCGGCGTAGGCGTCGCCGAACCGGTCGTCGAGGGTGAGGGACGCACCGAGGGAGAGGAACGAGAACAGGCTCGAGGCGAGCGACGCGACGGCCCAGAGCGCGGCGGAGCCCGCGGCGACGTCGAGCGCGCGTCCGTATCCGGCTTCGTCGCGCGAGAACGCGAAGACCGCGAGGGCGAGGGCGCCGATCGTGCCCGCGGCGCCGATGTTGAACAGCAGCTTCGCCGTCGGCAACCCGTACCGCACGAGAGCGCCCGGGTCGCGGGTGAGTTCGGGGGCGGCGGCGCCTCCGCCGTAGGCGAGGGTCGCGAAGAGAGCGATGAGGGCCACGAGGAGCAGGACCGCAGGCCCCAGCACGCGTACCGCCCGATTCACCATGTCACTCTATTCGTTGCCCCCTGCGCATCCGCTCGGTTCGGATGCCCGCGCATCCGTGCCCGGAAATGACGAAAGGCCCGGCCGAAGCCGGGCCTTCCGTGAGAGGGACTACTTGACAGCAGCCTTCAGCTTGCTACCGGCCGAGAGCTTGACGCCGTTGCTCGCAGCGATCTCGATCGCCTCACCGGTCTGCGGGTTGCGTCCGGTGCGGGCAGCACGGCTGGTGCGCTCGACAGCGAGGTACCCGGGGATGCTGACCTTGGTGCCTTCGGCAACCTGCTTCGAGATCACCGAGAAGAAGGCGTCGATGACGCCGTTCACGGCGGACTGGCTCTGACCGGACTCAGCTGCGACAGCAGCGACCAGTTCGGTGCGGTTCATGTTGTGCCCTCCTCGGACATCGTTGGTAATGAGGTTCCCCCTGTGCCGAGGCCAGCGGGACCGACTCGAAACTTACCAGCTGGACTTCGTGATACCGGGCAACTCGCCCCGGTGCGCCATATCGCGGAAACGAACGCGCGAGATGCCGTAGTTGGCGAGGACACCACGCGGGCGGCCGTCGATGGAGTCGCGGTTGCGCAGACGCACCGGCGACGCGTTGCGCGGGAGCTTCTGCAGACCGATGCGGGCGGCCTCACGGGACTCGTCGGTGCCGTTCGGGTCGACGAGCGCCTTCTTCAGCTCGAGGCGCTTCGCGGCGTAGCGCTCCACGATGACCTTGCGCTGGTCGTTACGGGCGATCTTGCTCTTCTTGGCCATGTGTTTACCGCTCCTCGCGGAAGTCAACGTGCTTGCGCACTACGGGGTCGTACTTCTTGAGCACGAGACGGTCGGGGTCGTTACGACGGTTCTTGCGGGTCACGTAGGTGTACCCGGTGCCGGCCGTCGAACGGAGCTTGATGATGGGACGGACGTCCTGCTGCTTCGCCATCAGATCTTCTCCCCGCGAGCCAGGAGGTCCTTGACCACGGACTCGATTCCACGGGCGTCGATCACCTTGATGCCCTTAGCCGACAGCGTCAGCGTCACGTTGCGACGCAGCGACGGCACGTAATAGGTCTTCTTCTGCACATTCGGGTCGAACCGACGCTTGGTGCGTCGGTGCGAGTGCGAGATGTTGTGTCCGAAGCCGGGAACGGCTCCAGTCACCTGGCACACTGCGGCCATGGTTCCTCCAGGTCTACCGTAGGACGACGGTCGTCCTACCCAAGGTCACTTGTCGGCACGCACGAACCGCCGACTCGGTGAGGAGAAGAGGGATCTGCGCACAGGGCACGTCCTTCGAAGGACGGCCAAGGGAACATCCTACGCGACACGCCCATCCGCCGCCACCCCGCGTGCTCGCCCGCGCATCCGGGCCCCGCCACTCACGCCGCGCCGCGCATCCTCCGCGCCGCCCGGTGGATTCCGCGCGCGCTCGGAAATGCGGGCGGCAGCTACTTGTCCTTGCGGAGGCGGAAGCAGTCGACGCAGTAGCCGAACACGTCGACGACGTGACTGGCCTCGGAGAAACCGTTGTCGTAGGCGACCTGGTTCGCCCACTTCTCCACCGCATCCGCCTCGATCTCGACGGTCTTGCCGCAGTTGCGGCAGATGAGGTGGTGGTGGTGACTGCCGGGGGTGCACGCGCGGTAGAGGCTCTCGCCGTCCTGCTGCAGCGAGTCGGCCTCGCCCTCCTGCGCGAGATCGGCGAGCGCCCGGTACACGGTCGCGAGTCCGATGGGGGAGCCCGCGTTGCGCAGGCTCGAGTGCAGCGCTTGCGCGCTGACGAACCCGCGCGAGCCCCCGAGCGCTTCGCGCACGGCCTCCCGCTGCCAGGTGTTCCGCTTCATGGCCATGGATGCTACCTCCGCACTCCGAGCGCCGGCCTCGACCCGACCCGGCGTTCGCGCCGGGCGCCGAGGATGCGGCACACCAGGTAGATGAGGAACGAGATGGTGGTGACGTAGGGGCTGATCGGCAGGGATCCGCCGATCGCGAGCAGCGTGCCGCCGAGCATCGAGACGAGGGCGAACACCACGCTGAGCAGGGGAGTGAGCAGCGGGCTCGCCGTCACCCGCATCGCGGCGGCGGCCGGCGTGACGAGCAGGGCGAGCACGAGCAGCGCGCCGATGATCTGCACGGAGACCGCGACGGTGAGTCCGAGGAGCACCATGAACACGACCGACAACGCACCGGTGGGCACTCCGCGGGCGCGGGCGACGTCGGAGTCGACGCTCGCGAAGGCGAGCGGTCGCCACACGACGATGAGCACCGCGAGCACGAGCACCGAGATGCCGATCAACAGTCCGAGCTGCGGGGTGTCGACCGCGACGATCTGGCCGGTGAGCAGGCCGAACTTGTTCGCGCTGCGACCGGGGTAGAGGGCGAGGAACAGGATGCCGAGCCCGAGTCCGAACGGCATGAGCACGCCCACGATCGAGTTGCGTTCCTTCGCGCGTTGCCCGAGCGCCCCGATGAGCAGGGCCGCGATGAGCGACCCGACTACGGAACCCCCGACGACGTTCACCCCGACGAGCAGGGCGAACGCGGCACCGGCGAACGACAGCTCGCTGATCCCGTGCACGGCGAACGCCATGTCGCGGGTCATCACGAACGTGCCGATGAGACCACCGACGATGCCGAGCACGGCGCCGGCGATGAGGGAGTTCTGCACGAGGGCGAGCAGCGCCCCGTAGTCGTCGAATGCGAACATCCGCGACCAGATGTCGTCGAAGTTCACGAGTAGAGCCCGCCTCGCACGTGGTGCTCGAGGTGGTCGTGCACGCCGTAGCCCTCCGGGCTCTGGATGACGACGACCCGGCCGCGGGTGCGGATGACCTCGACGGGGGTGTTGTACATGTACGACAGCACCTCGCTGCGCAGCACCTCGTCGGGCGGACCCACGCGGAATCGCCCGCCGGCGAGGTAGAGCACCCGGTCGACCATGTCGAGGATGGGGTTCACGTCGTGGGTGACGAACACGACCGCGGAGTTCAGACGCTTGCGCTGCTGGTCGATCAGCTCGCTCACCTCGCGCTGATGCTGCAGGTCGAGGGAGATGAGCGGCTCGTCGCACAGCAGCAGCTGCGGGTCGCCGGCGATCGCCTGCCCGACGCGCACCCGCTGCTGCTCGCCGCCGGAGAGGGTGGCGACCGGCGCGTCGGCGAACGACGTGGCGCCGACCGCCTCGAGCACCTCGTCGACGCGGCGTCGGGTGGCGCGGGAGGGCACGGGCAGTCCCCAGCGCGTGCCGTCGACACCGAACGTCACGAGGTCGCGGGCGCGCACGGGCGTGCCGCGCTCCATGAGCTTCTGCTGCGGCACGTAGCCGACGCCGCGGCTGCCGCGCTCGACGGGGCGTCCGAGCACCTTGATGCGCCCGGAGGTGAGTTTCTGCTGGCCGAGCACGCTGCGCAGCAGGCTCGTCTTGCCCGTGCCGTTCGGGCCGAGCACGGCGAGGAACTCGCCCGGCCGCACCTTGAGGTTCAGGCCGCTCCACAGGGTGCGGTCGCCGAACGCCAACGCCCCGCCCTCGAGTTCGAGGACGGGGTCGCCAGTCGGTGCGGCTGCTGCCACTAGCTGAGGGCCTCCGTGAGAGCGTCGATGTTGTCGGACATCCACCCGATGTAGTCGGTGTCGTCGGGCAGGGTCTCGGTGAAGTCGACGACGGGTACGGATGCCGCCTCGGCGGCTTCTCGCACTCGTTCCGTCTCCGGTCCGGCGGTCTGCTCATTGTAGGCGAGCACCGCCACCTCGCCCGAGGCGATCACGTCGAGGGTCTCCTGCAGCACGGCGGGCGCGACGTCGGTGCCCTCTTCGATCGCCTCGGAGTACTGCTCGGGCGTGAGGTTCTCGAGCCCGGCCGCCTCGAGAAGGTACAGCGGCACCGGTTCGGTGATGGCGGCACCCGTCCCCTCGTGAGCGGTGTGCAGCTCCTCGACGCGCTGCGTCAGCCCGTCGAGCCCGGCGGCGAACTCCTCGTAACGCTCGTGGTAGGCCTCGGCGTTCGCGGCGTCGACCTCCTCGAGCACGTGCGAAATCTCGTGGGCGAGCTCGTCCATCGCCGCGAAGCTGTACCAGACGTGCTCGTTGAAGCCCTCGATGTGCTCGTGGGCGTGCTCCTCGCCCTCTTCGGCGTGCGGCTCCTCCGAGTGCTCCTCTTCGGCCGCGGCTTCGTCGTCGTGGTGGTCGTGCGGCTCGGTGCCCTCGATGAGTCCGGACGCCTCGGACGCGTTGATGACCTCGACGCCCTCGACACCCTCGAGCAGCTCGTCGATGAACGGGTCGTAGCCGCCGCCGTTCTCGATGACGATGTCGGCGCGGCTCACGGCGAGTCGGTCCTGCGCGGTTGCCTCGTAGCTGTGCGGGTCCTGCGCCGCACCGTCGATGATGCTCGACACCTCGATGTCGTCCCCGGCGACGGCGCGGGCGATGTCGCCGTAGACGTCGGTCGAGGCGACGATCGTGATGGTGTCGTCGTCGGCAGATTGTGCCGGACCGGCGGCGCAGCCGGCGAGGGCGAGCGCGGCGATGGCGGTGATCGGGAGGACGACTGATCGCATGACGGGCCTGTTCGACGGGGTAGGGATGCGGGCGAGCGCCCGGATCGCCACGCTAGTCGCTATTGATAACCGTTGTCAAAGCGGTTCAGTCGAGCAGGAGCGCCGGCTCCTCGATGATGCTCGCGACGTCCGCGAGGAAGCGGCTCGCCACATCCCCGTCGACGATGCGGTGATCGAAGCTCGCCCCGATCGTCGTCACGTAGCGCGCTCGCACCTCGCCGTCGACGACCCACGGCTTCTGCTTGATCGTGCCGAGCGCGACGATCGCCACCTCGCCCGGGTTCAGGATCGGAGTACCGGTGTCCATGCCGAAGGATCCGAGGTTGGTGATCGTGATCGTGCCGTCGGCCATCTGGGCCGGCTGCGTCTTGCCCTCACGAGCGGTGATGGTGAGCTGTTCGAGGGCCGTCGCGAGCTGCAGCAGGCTCATCGCCTGCGCGTCCTTCACGTTCGGCACGATGAGCCCGCGCGGGGTGGCCGCGGCCACGCCGAGGTTCACGAAGTGGTGCACGATGATCTCCTCATCGGTCCACGTCGAGTTGACGGTCGGGTTGCGCCGCACGGCCCAGATCATCGCCTTGGCCATGATGAGCAGCGGCGAGATGCGCACTCCTGCGAAATCGGCCGAGTTCTTCAGCCGCTTGACGAACTCCATCGTGCGCGTGGCGTCGACGTCGACGAAGACGCTCACGTGCGGGGCGGTGAAGGCGCTGCGCACCATCGCCTTCGCGATCGCCTTGCGCACACCCTTGACGGGGATGCGCTCCTCGCGCTCGGCCGGCCACTCGGGCGTCTGGATGTTGCGGAAGACGCTCGCCTGCTGCGCCTGGCGGATGACGTCGTCACGGGTGATGTCGCCGGAGACTCCGGTCGGGGTGACGACACCGAGCTCGACGCCGAGGTCCTTGGCGAGCTTGCGCACCGGCGGCTTCGCGAGCACGGACGATCCGGATGCGGCCGGGACCGCGCGCGGACGCACGGCCGGCTTCGCGGCTCCGGCGACGCGACGGCGCCGGGATGCCCCGTGCCCCTTGGCGCCGTAGCCGACGAGGTTGGCGGGGGTGGCCGGCGTGGCCGCGGGTTCGGCGGCGATGGTCGAGGCGACGTCCGCCACCTCCTCCTCGGCGGTCGCATCGGCGACCACGGCCGGGGCCGGCGTCTCGGCGGGTTCGGTGACGGCGGAGTCCTGCAGCCCGGGGGACGGGGTGACCGCGGGCGCCGCGGCCGGCGCGGTCGCGGTCGGCGCTGCGGCGGGCTGGGCGGGCGCGGTGGCGGCCGTCGCGGGGGCGACCGGAGCCGCGGGAGTCGTGGCATCCGCCCCGCTCGTCACCGTGATGATGGGCGTGCCGACCTCGACCGTGTCGCCCTCCTGCACGAGGAGCTCCGACACGGTGCCGACGAACGGCGAGGGCAGTTCGACGAGCGATTTCGCCGTCTCGATCTCGACGATCACCTGGTTGAGCGCGACGGCGTCGCCGGGCTGCACCTTCCACGCGACGATCTCGGCCTCGGTGAGACCTTCGCCGACGTCGGGCAGCGGGAATTCGGAGGTGGCCACGGCGGCTCCTTCTCAGTAGGCGAGCGCGCGGTCGACCGCATCGAGGATGCGGTCGGCGTCGGGCAGGTAGTTGCCCTCGAGCTTGGCGGGCGGGAAGGGGGTGTCGAAGCCCGAGACGCGGATGACCGGGGCCTCGAGCGTGTAGAACGCCTGCTCGGCGACGGTCGCCGCGATCTCGGAGCCGACGGAGACGTTGCCGGGCGCCTCCTGAGCCACCACGAGGCGTCCGGTCTTCTGCACGGAACTCAGCAGCGGGCCGTAGTCGATGGGGGAGATCGAGCGCAGGTCGACGACCTCGATGCTCGTGCCCTCGCCGGCGGCGATCTCCGCGGCCTGCAGCAGCATCGCCACCATCGCGCCGTGTCCGACGACGGTGATGTCGCTGCCCTCTCGGGCGACGACGGAGGAGTGCAGGTCGGTCGTCGGGTTCTCGGTGTCGACCTCGCCGCGCACCCAGTAGCGGCTCTTCGGCTCGAAGAACAGCACCGGGTCGAGCGAACGGATGGACTGCTGGATCATCCAGTACGCGTCGTGCGGGGTGCTCGGGCTCACCACACGCAGGCCCGGGGTGTGCGCGAAGTACGTCTCCGGGCTCTCCTGGTGGTGCTCGATGGCGCCGACGTGTCCGCCGTAGGGCACGCGGATGACGATGGGGAGGCTGAGCGCGCCCTCGTGGCGGTAGGTGAGCTTCGCGAGCTGCGACGTGATCTGGTCGAAGGCGGGGTAGATGAACCCGTCGAACTGGATTTCGCACACCGGACGGTAGCCGCGCATGGCGAGACCGATGGCCGACCCGACGATCCCGGATTCGGCGAGCGGGGTGTCGAGCACGCGCTGCTCGCCGAACTCCGCCTTCAAGCCTTCGGTGACGCGGAACACGCCGCCGAGCGAGCCGATGTCCTCGCCCATCATGAGCACCTTGGGGTCGTCGAGCATCGCGCGACGCAGGCCGCTGTTGATGGCCTTCGACATGGTGAGCTTCTCGGTCACGCGCTCGCCTCCCCCTGCTGCTCGTCCTGCTGGTCGGCGAACTGCGCCTCGTACTGCTCGAGCCAGGCCCGCTGCTCGTCGACGCGCGGATGCGGTTCGCTGTAGACGTTGGCGAACACGTTGCTCATCGGCGGGCTCTCGAGCGCGAGCGTGCCGCGTCGCACATCCGCCGCGGCGTCGAGCGCCTCGGTGCGCACGTCGTCGAAGAAGGCGTCGCCCTCACCGCGGGAGCGCAGGTACGCCTCGAAGCGCTCGATCGGGTCGCGCGCGGTCCACCACGCCATCTGCTCGTCGTCGCGGTACTTGGTGGGGTCGTCGCTCGTGGTGTGGGCGCCGATGCGGTAGGTGAGCGCTTCGATGAAGCGCGGTCCGGCGCCCGAGCGGGCGGCATCGAGGTCGCGGGCGCTGACCGCATAGCTCGCGAGCACGTCGTTACCGTCGATCTGCGTGCTCGGGATGCCGAACCCGGCGGGCCGCAGGTACAGCGGGGTGCGCGACTGGCGGGTCACCGGCACGGAGATCGCCCACTGGTTGTTCTGCAGGAAGAACACCTGGGGCGTCTGGTAGCTCGCGGCGAAGACGAACGCCTCGCTCACGTCGCCCTGGCTCGTGGCCCCGTCGCCGAAGTAGACGAGCACGGCCGCGTCGCGCTCCGGGTCGCCGGTGCCGGTCGCCCCGTCGAAGGTGAGGCCCATCGCGTAGCCGGTGGCGTGGAGGGTCTGCGACCCGATCACGAGCGTGTAGAGGTGGAAGTTCTGGTGCTCCGCCGGATCCCATCCGCCGTGGCTGACGCCGCGGAGCATCGCGATGATCTTGATCGGGTCGACGCCGCGGATGCGCGCGACGACGTGCTCGCGGTAGGCGGGGAAGATGTGGTCCTGCGGGCGCGCGGCGTATCCGGAGCCCACCTGTGCGGCCTCCTGGCCGACACTCGGCACCCACAGTGCGAGCTGCCCCTGCCGCTGCAGGTTGGCCGCTTCGAGGTCGATGCCGCGGATGACGACCATCTGGCGGTGGAACTCGCGCAGTCGATCGTCGTCGAGCCGGTTGATGTACGGCCAGAGCTCGGCGTTCGCGTCGTTCTCGACCGGCCTGCCCTCGGGCGACAGCAGTTGGATCGTCGCCTCGGTGTAAGACATGCCGTCTAATCTAGCCCGGGGTCCGCGGGCTTCTTTCGGAGGTTCTGAACAACCTCTTGAGCAGATCGCAGTAGCGCCTCCACAGACTCCCGCTCGCCGATGCTGATCCGGATGCCCTCCGGCGCGAAGGGTCGCACCACGATCCCGTTGCGTGCGAACACCTCGGCGGCCTCTTCTGTCGCGGCCCCGGTGGGCAGCCAGACGAAGTTGCCCTGGGCCTCCGGGATCCGCCAGCCCTGCTGGCGGAGGTCGTTCGCGATCCGCTCCCGCCGCACCGCGATGTCGGCCACCCGCTCGAGGAGTTCGAGCTCGTGGTCGAGCGAGATCAGCGCCGCCCGCTGCGCGTGGTCGATGACCGAGAGCGGGATCGCGGCGGATCGCGCGGCGTTCAGGATGTACTCCGCGCCGAGGGCGAAGCCGATCCGCAGGCCGGCGAGGCCCCACGCCTTGGAGAAGGTGCGCAGCACCACGAGGTTGGGGTAGCGGCCGAGCAGGTCGACGCCTTCGACGGCGAACGGGTCGGTGACGAACTCCTGGTAGGCCTCGTCGAGCACGACGAGCACCGTCGGTGGCACCTTCGCCATGAACGCCTCGAAGTCCGACGCGGTGACGATCGTGCCGGTCGGGTTGTTCGGCGTGCACACGATCACCATGCGGGTGCGCTCCGTGATCGCCGCGGCCATCGCGTCGAGGTCGTGGCTGCCGTCCTCGCGCAACGCGACGGGCACCCCGGTCGACCCGGAGACGAGGATCATGCTCGGGTACGCCTCGAAGCTGCGCCACGCGTGCACGACCTCGGTGCCGTGCCCGCCGACCGCTCCGAGCAATTGCGCGAGCACCGCGATCGAGCCCGATCCGAGCTGCACCTCGCCGGGGGCGACGCCGTAGCGCTTGGCGATCTTCGTGCGGAGGGCGATGCCCGAACCATCGGGGTACCGGTTGATCGGCACGTCGGCGAGCGCCTCGACCACCGAGGGCAGCGGGGGGAACGGGTTCTCGTTCGACGACAGCTTGAATCCGTCGGGCGCGGCGGCGCGGCCCTGCGAGTAGGCGGCGAGCGCGGCGATCTCGGGACGGATGGTGACGCGGGTCTCGGACACGGTCCCAGCCTACGAGCGCGTGCGGAGTCCGCCGTCCGGTCGCGGAGACACCGCCAGCGCGGGTGCTGACATACGTCGCCGTCCCCCGTCTTGCACGTCTCCGCCCGCGCTGAGCGCGCATTGCGGCGCACATGCCCGCGCGGGCATAGTGGGGCCATGGGCCGATTCCTGCTGCGTCTCCTCGTCAACGCCATCGCGTTGTGGCTCACGACGCTGATCGTCGCCGGGGTGACGGTCGTCGCGTTCCCGCCGATCGGCAGTGCGCCCGGCACCACTCCGGGCACCGTCGAGACGGTGCTTACGTACCTCATCGTGGCGCTCATCTTCGGCGTGGTGAACGGCGTGATCGGCAACATGATCCGCATCGTCGCGTTCCCGCTGTACATCCTCACGCTCGGGCTCATCGCCCTCATCGTGAACGGCCTGCTGCTGCTCCTGGTCGCCTGGATCTCGAGCCTGATCGGCTTCGGTCTGCACGTCGACGGCTTCTGGTGGGGTGTGCTCGGAGCGCTCGTGCTCGCGCTGCTCAGCTGGCTGATCGGCATCATCCTGCGTCCGCTCGTCGGTCGCCAGCAGCGCTGATCCGCTCCGCTCGGTACTCGTAGACGGTCACCGGGCCCCCCCGGTCGCCCTCCCACGCGGCGCGGTGCTGCGCGAGCGGCGGCGCCTGCGCCGCATCCATGAGCTCGGCGGTGTGGCGGTATTCGTCGCGCGCGTGCGCGGGGAACCACTCCTCGGGCACCTCCCGCCCGGCGAAGGCCTGACGCTCGACGAGAACCGTCTCGCCGGACTCCCGGCGCCCGCCGGCGGCCGGCACGAGATCGTCGGTGTGCTCCACCGCCACGGCGGGCACCGAGGCGGGCACGTCGATCTGCGCGGTCGGCGCCCCGAAGGTGATGAGCCCCTCGGTCGCGTAATCGCCGGAGGCCGCCAGTCGCGCGGCGACGAGTCCGCCTTGCGAGTACCCGGTGAACTCGACCGGAGTCTGGGCGGTGACGCCCGCATCCGCCATCGCCTGCCGCACGGCCCGCTCGGACCCGGACGGAAGATCCGCGGAGCCCCACAGATTGCTCGTCGAGTCGAACGGCTCGTCGCCCGCCACGGCGGAGAAATCGGCCGTCGCGCCGATGTAGACCGAGAACCGGTCGGGCGCGCCGTGCACCGACTGCCGTTCGATCCGGATCTGCTCGGCGCCGGCCGGGATGCGCGAGAAACGGTCGGCGAAGCCGGTCGGCTGCGCGGCGTGCGCGGTCGCGGTGCGCCGGGTCTCGATCGGCGTCTCCCGGTACAGGCCGACGGCAGATCCCAGACCGACGGCGAGCGCCGAGGAACTCGCGATGCCGAGCACGCCGAGTCCCCGCTCCCCGAGCATCTCGATCACCGGCGCGGGCACCCCGAGAGCACCCGCGATCGTCTCGTCGAGATCGCTGACGAGGCTGCGCAGCACCCACGCCGTCACCGGGTGCGTCAGCAGGGACCGCTCCTCGGCGAGCGCCCCCGCGGCGGCATCCAGGGTCTGCTGGGCACCACGGCGTTCGAGAAGCGCTCCGACGAGCCAGCCGGCCACGACGCCGGCCGTTCCGGGGAAGAGCGTGAGGAGGATCAGGGGCAGGATGCGCCCGATGTTCTGCGCCACCCACGCCTGCGCGCGTTCGATGACCCGGTTCGCTGCGGCATCCGCCGCGCCGTACGCCTCGAGGGCCGCACCGACGGCGCGCTCGAGCAGTCGCGCCTCGGTCACGAGCCGCCCGAGCGCGGCGAGGGAATGCTGCATGTCCGCTTCCGCCCGGCTTGCGGAGATCGGCGCGTCGGCGCGCGTGAGTCCCGCGTCGGTGACGTAGCGATCGGCCTCCAGCACGTGCACGCGGGCCTGCTCGAAGCACTCGGTGGCGCGCCGCAAGCGCAGGACCTGTTGCCACACCGTCTCGGTGGCGACCGCGAAGAATCCCCCACCCGAGACGATCAGCTCATCCGGCACGGCCGGCCAGGGTCGTGATCGCCGCGTCGGTGTTCGCCCGCGCATCGGACACCCGCGCCCGCGCCTCGACGGCGTGCCCGCGCACGGTGTGCCGAGCGCCGTCGAACGCGTCGCGTGCCGGTCCCCGCCAGTCCGCCGGGGAGTCGCGCGCGAGCAGCGCCGCACCCTCCTCGAGCGCGTCGAGAGCACGATCCAGCCGGGAGCGCTGCGCCTGCAGGCCGCCGGTGACGTCGGGAATGCCGATCATGGTCCACCTCTCTGCCGCTTCCGATCGTCGTCGTGCGTCCGCATCCGCGGTTCGGCTCCACCCACATCCGTGCACGGCTCCAGATCTCGGACAGTTGGGGAGGACGGGGGTGCGCCACAATGGGCGCATGAGTCTGGGGCGCACCTTCGATACGACGGCGCGCTTCCGACTCTGCTTCGTCTGCACCGGGAACATCTGCCGATCGCCGATGGCGGAGGCCGTGTTCCTCGACCTCGTGCGACGCAGCGGGCGCGAGGGGGCCATCGCCGTGACCTCCGCCGCGACCGGCGACTGGCACGTGGGGGAGAGCGCCGATCGACGCACGGTCGACGCCCTCGCGCGCCGCGGACTCGATGGGGCCGCGCACCGCGCGAAACAGTTCGATGCCGACTGGTTCGACGACCTCGACCTCGTGATCGTGTTCGACCGCAGTCAGGAACGCACCCTCAAGTCGTGGGCGACCACCGAACAGGACCGCTCGAAGGTGCAGCTGCTGCTCGACTTCGATCCGGAGTCGGCCGCCTCCGAAGTGCCCGACCCGTACTATTCCGATGCCGCCCTCTTCGACACCGTGCTCGGGATGATCGAGCGCGCGTGTACCGCCCTCTACCGGCAGATCGAGCCGGGAATCCGACAAGGAGCCTCATGAGCCCCCTCCCCCCTCAGCCCCTGAGCCCGCTCGACGGCCGCTACCGCCGCGCGGTCGGCGCGCTCGGCGAGTACCTCTCCGAGGCCGGTCTCAACCGCGCCCGGGTGCAGGTCGAGGTGGAGTGGCTCATCTTCCTCACCGACCGCGAGCTGTTCGGATCCCGCCGCCTCGACCCCGAGCAGCAGCGGCGCCTGCGCCTGCTCGTCACCGAGTTCGGGCAGGCGGAGATCGACGAGCTCGCCGAACTCGAGGGGACCACCCGCCACGACGTGAAGGCCGTCGAGTACCTCGTGCGCCGGCGCCTCGACGCCCTCGGACTCACCGACGTCGCCGAGCTCACCCACTTCGCGTGCACGAGCGAGGACATCAACAACCTCTCCTACGGCCTCACCGTCGGCCAGGCCGTACGCGAGGTGTGGCTGCCGCGTCTGCGCGAGGTCGTCGCCGCGCTCGAGGAGCGCGCGAAGGCGCACCGCGACGTGCCGATGCTCGCGCACACCCACGGGCAGCCCGCCACCCCGACCACGTTCGGCAAGGAGCTCGCGGTCACCGTGCACCGCCTGCGCGGCGTCATTCGGCGCATCGAGTCGGTGGAGGTGCTCGGCAAGTTCAGCGGAGCGACCGGCACGTTCTCGGCTCACCTCGCCGCCGGTCCGGATGTGGACTGGCCCACGCTGTCGCGGGAGTTCGTCACATCGCTCGGCCTCGTCTGGAACCCGCTCACCACGCAGATCGAGTCGCACGACTGGCAGGTCGAGCTGTTCCAGGCGGCGTCGCACGCCGGTCGCATCCTGCACAACCTGTGCACGGACGTGTGGACCTACATCTCGATGGGCTACCTGACGCAGATCCCGCAGGCGGGCGCGACCGGGTCGTCGACGATGCCGCACAAGATCAACCCGATCCGCTTCGAGAACGCGGAGGCGAACCTCGAGCTCGCGAGCGCCCTGTTCGACTCGCTCGCGCAGACGCTCGTCACCTCGCGGCTGCAGCGCGACCTCACCGACTCGACGACGCAGCGGAACATCGGCGTCGCGTTCGGGCACTCGCTGCTCGCGCTCGACAACATCGCGCGTGGACTCGACGAGGTCGCGGTGGACGAGGAGAAGCTCGCTGCAGATCTCGACGGCAACTGGGAGGTGCTCGGCGAGGCGATCCAGACCGTCATCCGCGCCGAGGTCACCGCCGGCCGCAGCTCGATCGCCGACCCCTACGCGCTGCTCAAGGAGCTCACGCGCGGCAAGCGCGTCGGCGCCGCCGAGTTGCGCGACTTCGTCGAGGGACTCGACCTGACGGATGAGGCGAAGGCGCGCCTGGTCGCCCTCACCCCGGGTGGGTACACGGGTCTGGCGAGCGCGCTCGTCGACCACCTCGACGACTGAAGTTCGCCCGCCGCGGTCTCGGGTCGCGGGCGGCGGCCGGGGCGGCGGCGAAACGGATGTGGGCGCCACTTCCAGGAGATGGCGCCAGTCGAAACGGACGCCATCTCCTGTAACTCGCGCCGACGACGGGGACTGCCGCCGTCGCGGCGCATGATCAGCGGGTCGGGCTACACCTTCGCGCCCGCGCGGCAGTTCTTTCCGTAACGCGGACGAGATTCTGTAGCGCGACGGTCCTATTGCCCGGACGGCCGCGCGAGGACGGGGCGCGGTGACGGGCGCCCGCACCGCTAGAGCGCAGTCGGCGGGTCAGTGCCCGTCGCCGGGCGGACGGCGGGTGTCCTCGTCGCCGCGCGGGGTCGTCGCGAGCGCGAGCATCGCGAAGACGACGAGCACGACGATGAACGACACCCCCGTGAACACGAAGGTGAGGTCCCACTGGCGGGTGGACATCAGCACCACCAGGCCGATGAAGAGGGCCATGCCGGCCGCGAGGCCGACGAGTTCGGCCGGGCGCGTGCGGTCACGTCGATTCGGAGCCGTCATCGCGGCGTCACCTCCGCGGAAGTCGGGGCGGCGGACGACACCCAACGCAGGGAGAGCCCGCCGATGATGAGGAACACCGCGAGCACCGCGGCGTAGGCGCCGATGACGCCGACGGCGACGATCGACGAGGTGAGGGTGCCCGAGACGCCTTCGATGCCGCTGAACTCGACGACGAGGTCGGGCGGAAGGAACACGAGCACGGCGGCGAGCGCGAGGGTGAGGATGCCGGCGAACAGGCTGTCGCGGGTGCCGTCGATCCGGCGGCGGCCGCGGAGCGCGAAGGCGAGTTCCAGCACGCCGGTCAGGACGGCCCAGGTCACCACGAGGCCGAGCAGGTAGGCGACGCCCGCGGTCATCCCGACCAGGGCGCCGACACCGGCGAGCGCCGTGAGCACCCCGTGCGCAAGCACGAGCCGGGCGGAGGTGCGTTCCGGCACGGCGCGCGTGGCGAGCGCGGCGATGAGGGCGCCGGACACGAGCGCGAAGACCCCGAACGCCACGAGACCGAACGAGGCGGAGTGGTTCGGCGAGAAGGTGATCACGGCGGCGAGGACGGCTGACGGGATCGCCCGCGCGATGGGGAGCGACCAGTGGAGCGCGCGGGGCGCGGCCTCGACAGACACAGGGCCCTCTCTGGTGGATTGCCCTCCGATTCTACGGCGTACCCGCTGCATGCCCGCCGCGGGCGCCGGCTCGCGGCGGTCGAGCAGCGGATGCCCGCCTCTTGTCATCCGTACCGGCGGTGCTGTACAAGTATGTACATGTCCACACGAGACGACGGCGTCATCGGCCCCGCCCGCTCTGCGCTGCGCTCCTTCGGCAAGCGCTCGTCGATCGTCAAGGAACTCGAGACAGCGATCCGCCGCGGCGAACTCAAGGCCGGCGCGCAGCTCGACGGCGAGAACGCCCTCGCCCGCCGGTTCTCCGTCTCGCGCGGCACGGTCCGGCAGGCGCTCGAAGACCTGAAGGACCAGGGCCTCATCACCACCGTGGGCGGCATCGGCTCCTTCGTCACGTTCGACGGCGTCGCGCTCGACCAGTCGCTCGGCTGGGCCCGCGCCCTGCAGCAGGCCGGGGGCGACGTCGACACCCGCGTCGTCGACATCGAGCTCGTCGAGTGGACACACGTGCCCCAGGTGGACGCCGCCGACGCCGACCGAACGGGCGCCGCTCGCGCGGTGCGGATCCGTCGACTGCGCTCCCTCGCAGGCGAAGGTCCCATCTCGTTCGAGGTCTCGGTGCTTCCCGCGGTGAATGGATTGGAACGGCTGCCCGACACCGGGCTCGTCGACGGCTCCATCTGGGCGACCTTGCACTCCGCGGGACTGCGCGCGGTTCGGGGCACGCAGGATGCCCGACTCGGGCGCCTCGAACCGGAGGCGGCGACCCTGCTCGGCCGCGCCCCCGGAGAGCCGTTCCTGTGCACCGACCGGTGGTCGTACGGACCGGACGGCCGCCTCGTCGAGTACGTCGCGGCACAGCTCCACCCCGACCACTTCCGCCTCACCGTCACGTTCGGAGATCCCGCATGACCGCCTCGCCCACGCTCGTCGACCGCGCGACGGCGGCCCTGCTCGGGCTCGCGATCGGCGACGCGCTCGGCATGCCCACGCAGTCGATGAGCCGTGAGCGGATCGCCCGCACCTACGGCTCCATCGAGACGCTGCGGGATGCGGATGCCGAGCAGCCGATCGCCCCGTCGATGCCGGCGGGCAGCATCACCGACGACACCGAGCAGGCGCTCCTGCTGGGTGACCTGCTCGTCGCCGGAGGCGGACGCCTCGACCCGCGGACCTTCGCCGACGCCCTCTCCGAGTGGGAGCGCATCATGGCCGCCAAGGGCTCGCGCGACCTGCTCGGTCCCTCGACGAAGGCGGCGATCGCGGCGATCCAGCACGGGGCGACGCCGGAGGACGATCCGGGTCGGTTCGGCACGACGAACGGCGCCGCGATGCGCATCGCCCCCGTCGGCGTCGCGTTCCGATCGGACCACGCGGTGCTGCTGCCGGCGGTCGCCGAGGCGTCCCGCCTGACGCACAACACCGGTCTCGGACTCTCGGGCGCCGCGGCCGTCGCGGCCGCCGTCTCCCACGCGCTCGACGACGCCGCCGCGACGAGCCACTCCGTCATCGCGGCAGCCGCGACGGCGGCCGACGCCCTCCGGACTTCGGGGAACTGGGTCGCCGGGGGTGCGATCGGCCCCCGCATCCGATGGGCGAGTGCGACGATCGTGCCGCTCGACGAGGCCGACGCCCTCGACTTCGTGGCCGACGTCGTCGGCACGTCCGTCGCGTCGCAGGAGTCCGTGCCCGCCGCATTCGCGCTCATCGCACGCTTCGGCGACGATCCCTACGCCGTGCTGCGTCACGCGGCCGCCCTCGGCGGCGACACCGATACGGTCGCCGCGATGGCCGGAGCCGTGTTGGGCGCCCTCCACGGCATGACGGCGTGGCCGGATGACGTCGTCACCCGGGTCGTCGAGGTCAACGACCTCGATGTCGGCCCGCTCGTGAACGGACTCCTCGACCTGCGTCTCGCCGCCGCCTGACGCATCCAGCGCCCGGCCGCGGGCGACAGCTCAGCCTCACGAACTCAAAGGAGAGAAGACAATGGCCCACACCGTGAACGCGTCGGAGTCCGACGCGAGCCCGACGACCGACACCCAGCGACTCGGCGCGCTCGAGCAGCGCGGGATCGAGCCCGTACCGCCGGGGGAGCGCACCGGCCGCCCGATGCAGCTGTTCTGGGCGTGGTTCGCCGCGAACATCTCGATCCTCGGGCTGCCGTTGGGCATCTCGCTCATCCAGGGCGGCCTGAACCTGTGGCAGGCCGTGCTCGCGGCGGCGATCGGAGCGGTCGGCTCCTTCGCCATCGTCGGCGTCATCTCGATCGCGGGCCGCCGCGGCCACGCCCCGAGCCTCACCCTCTCCCGCGCGGTCTTCGGAGTGCGCGGCAACATCGGACCCACCCTGGTCTCCCTGCTCTCCCGGCTCGGCTGGGAGACGGTCAACACCGCCACGGCGGCGTTCGCGCTCGTCGCGCTCAGCTCCGTGCTGTTCGGCACGAGCACGGACCCGCACCAGGTGCCGGTCATCGCCCTGGCCAGCATCGCGGTCTTCGTCATCTGCACCGTGATCGTGTCGGGCCTCGGGCACGCGACGCTCATGGTCATCCAGAAGTGGGCGACGTGGATCTTCGGCGGGTTGAACATCGTCGTCGGCGTGTTCCTGCTCACCCAGATCGACTGGGCCGCCGTGTTCGCGGTGCCCGCCGGCTCGACCGCCGCTCTCATCGTCGGCATCGGCACGATCGCGGGCGGAACGGGCATCGGATGGGCGAACGCCGGGGCCGACATGTCGCGGTACCAGGGCGACCGGGTCCCGGCCGGGCGGATCGTCATGTCGGCCGCGGCCGGCGCCGGCATCCCGCTCGTGCTGCTCATCGCCCTGGGCAGCATGCTCGGCGCGGGCGACGCGGAGCTCGCCGCGGCCGCGAACGGACCGGTGAGCGCCCTCACCGAGGTGATGCCGTCCTGGCTCGCCGTCGTCTACCTCGTGACGGCCTTCGGCGGACTGCTCGTGAGCAACCACATGTCGGTCTACTCGGCGGGCCTCAGCACCCTCACCCTGGGCATCCGGATCAAGCGCGTCTACGCCGTCATCGTCGACGTCATCGTCACGACCATCGGCGCCATCTACTTCGTGCTCATCGCCGACAACTTCTACGTTCCGTTCATCTCCTTCATCGTGCTGCTCGCCGTGCCGATCACCGCGTGGGTGGGGGTGTTCATCGCCGACATGATCCGACGCCGCGACTACGGCGGCGACGATCTGCTCGACCTGTCGCCCCGGTCGCGCTTCTGGTACCGCGGCGGCGTCGAGTGGGGCGCGACGGGCGTGTGGGCGCTGGCCATCGTCATCGGCTACCTCTTCGTGCAGGCCGGGCCGTCCGACGCCCCGTGGTTCACCGGACCGCTGCACGGCACGTGGTTCGGCGAGAGCGGTCTCGGCTGGGCGATCACGCTCACCGTCTCGTTCCTCGGCCAGCTCGCGCTCGGCGCCCGCACGCGCCGCGCCTGACCGACCCTTCCCGGAGGAGCACCCGATGACCGCGTCGCCCATCCCGCGTCGGATCCTGCACACGGGGCAGGCGATCGTCGACATCGTCATGCAGATCCCCGCGCTGCCCCCGCTGGGCGGCGACGTCTACGCGACGGCGACGAAGATCACGGCCGGCGGCGGCTTCAACGTCATGGCCGCCGCCGCCCGTGACGGCGGCGACGTCGTCTACCTCGGCGTCGTGGGGGACGGCCCGTTCGCCCGTGTCGTGACGGATGCGCTGACGAGCGAAGGCGTGGCCGTCCCCAACGATCCGGTCGCGGGCATCGACACGGGGTTCAGTGTCGCGATGGTCGACGGCAGCGCCGAGCGCACCTTCGTCACGAGCCTCGGAGCCGAGGGTCGTCTCGACGCGGCGCATCTGCGGGCGGTCCCCGTGCGCGGCGGAGACGTCGTGTACGTGACCGGGTACTCGCTGCTGCACGAGCGCAACCGCGCCGCGCTCACCGCGTGGCTGCCGACCGTGCCCGCGGACGCGGTCGTCGTGTTCGACCCGTCGCCCATGATCGGCAGCATCCCGGATGCGGCCTGGCACCTGATGGCCGAGAGGGCGACGCTCTGGTCGCTCAACGCGAGGGAGGCGCGCCTCGCCGCCGAGCGGTTCGGCGACCGTCCGGGTGATCCGTCCGCCCTGACGGTCGGCCTCGCCGCGCGGGTGGCCGGCACTGTGGTGCTGCGCGACGGCTCGGCCGGCGTCTGGATCTCGGGCGCCGAGGCCACGCACATCCCCGGCCATCCCGTGCACGCCGTCGACTCGAACGGCGCGGGGGACGCGCACACGGGGGTGCTCGCGGCGGCCCTCGCGGCCGGGGCGCCGCTCGCGGACGCCGTCCGGCGCGCCAACGTCGCCGCCGCCATCGCGGTCACCCGGCTCGGACCGGCGACCTCGCCGACCGCCGCCGAGATCGAGGCGGCTCTCTCCGCCTGACCCGGCGTGCTCGGCCACGCGGGGCCGCGTTCCTGTCGGGGGCGCATCGTACGGTGAGATGGCGCCCAGAGTGCCCGGGAAGGAGCCGAAGTGACCACTCCAGCTGCACCCGACGCGGTGTCCGACGCCGCGATCGACGACCTCAAGACCCGGCTGGCCGCATTCCGCCCACCCGCGGTCGCGCGCGGTCACGGATGGGCCCGCGGCGTCGATCCGGACTACCTCGCCGACCTCCTCGGCACCTGGGCGAACGGGTACGACTGGCGTGAACACGAGACGCGCATCCGCAACCTCCCGTGGCGCCTCGCCGGACGCCGGCGCCCCGTGCGACTCGTCCAGCAGCGCGCGGCCGACCCCACGCACACCGTGCTGCTGCTGCACGGCTGGCCGGATTCCGTGCTCCGATTCGAACGCCTCCTGCCCCTGCTGCCCGACGTGGACGTCGTCGTGCCCGCATTGCCCGGGTTCCCCTTCGCCGCGCCCGTTCCCGAGGGCGGGCTCTCCGCCGCGGCGATGGCGGATGCGGTCGCCGAGGCGATGAGCGATCTGGGTTACTCGCGGTACGTCGTGTCGGCCGGGGACGTCGGCTGCGACGTCGCCGAAGCCCTCGCGGCCCGTCATCCCGACGCGGTGGCGGCGCTGCACCTGACCGACATCTCGCAGTACCACTTCCTCGTCGATCTGCCGGAGGACCTCTCGCCGGACGAGCGCGCCTACGTCGAACGCGGGCACCAGTGGCAGGCCGCCGAGGGCGGCTACATGCACGAGCAGTCGACGAAGCCGCAGACCATCGCCGCCGCCCTGAACGACTCCCCGGCCGGCCTCGCCGCCTGGCTGCTGGAGAAGCTGCGTTCCTGGACGGACTGCGGCGGTGACGTGGAATCCGTCTTCACCCGCGACGAGCTGCTCACCTGGATCTCCGCGTACTGGTTCAGCGGATGCATCGGCACCTCGTTCACCCCGTACGCCGAGAGCGGCGCCAAGCCGTGGCCGCGCATCGAGATCCCCACCGCCGTCACGATCTTCCCCGCAGACCTCGTGAACGCGCCCCGCGAGTTCGCGGAACGCTGGTTCGACGTGCGGTCCTGGGAGGAGCCCGACGCGGGCGGCCACTTCGCCGCCTGGGAGCGGCCGGCCGACTACCTCCGCGGAGTCCGCGCGGCGCTCGCCCTCGCCTGACGCGCCGCCTCCCGCCGGTCACCCCCGGCGGCGGGGGTCATGGCGGCGGCCGCCCGCATGGTCACGGATCTTCGAGCACCGCCACCGCGCTTACTACCCCTCGGTCTCGTCGCCGATCCTGAGGAAGGTGAGCGCGGGCACCGGTACGCTCGCGGGGATGTCACCGACATAGGCGATCAGCACAGTGTCGTCGACCACCTGCACGCTCATCGCGGCCTCGAGGAGCACCCCTTCCGGGATGTCCCATCGCTCTCTGGGCTTGCCGGAGCCGAGATCGATTCGGCTGAGAGTTGCAGCCCCTTCGTAGATGTCAGCGGTGGTGACGTAAAGCTCGCCATCGGTGCCACGGCTGATGTCCGCGATCTCGGCGTCGTCATTCGGCAGCTCTGGAGTGAGGCGCCAAAGTTCCTCGCCCGATTCGAGGTCGTAGGCGGCGAGGATCGTCTTGTTCTCGTCGGGGGCCTCTGCGGCCGCGGTGAAGAGGGTGTCTCCGATCACCTCATACAGGTTGTAGCCGGTGACCGGGTTGTCTTGCACGTCGAGATGAAGGTCGGGTGCGAGAGCGGCGCGTATCGCGCCGGTCTGTGAGTCCAGCTGCCCGACAACGCGCGGCGCGCCGTTCACGCGGTTGACAGCGACGATGGCACCAGGTTTCTGATCGCGCACGAAGATGCCGATGCTGGATGTGTCGAGACCCTCGACATCGAGACCTGCGCCCTGGTCGATGTCCTCTCCGAGGCTCCACGACACGGTGGCGGACGTGCCGTCGACCTGGATGCCGTAGTAGTCGGTCAGGAGTTCGTCACTGCCGTGGTGCAGTAAGGCCGTGACGAGAAGGTTGCGCTCGGGGTCCGCGGCGAGCCGAAAGATCGACGCCCACCCGGGATCCTCGGAACTCACGACGCCGAGTTCTGCTCCGTCCAGCACACTGACCGGCGACCCATCCTCGGGATCGATGTAACCGACTGCGTCCTCCGTGGCGAACCAGAGGCGGCCGTCGATCCGTTCGGCCCCGATGATCTCCTTGTACGTGGTCGTCGTGCCGAAAGTGCCGCTGACGAAGTCGTTCTGGCGAACGACCTCCCCGGTGCGTGCGTCGTAGATCACCATGCGGCGGCAGCCGAAGTCGTCGGGAAACGACTCCAAGACCGCGATCAGGTCATCCGATACGAATTTCGGCGCACCGCACGGGCCCCAGCTGTTCGTGTTCTCTGCTTCCCAGGCCTGTTCGAGGCTGTTCCGGTCATAGACCGACACCGTGCCCTCCGGCATGGTCACGGCGGCGATCCACTTCTTGCCGATCGTCACTCCCGGAACCACGTCCGCGGCGAGTTCTTCGGATTCTTCACCGGGTTCGCGTTGACCGACGACCTCGAGGTTCCCCGCTTCCAGGGTCGGAGGCGACTGCGGCGCGGTTGCCTCCGGACCCGCTGCCGTGCAGCCGGTGATGACCAGCAGCGCGACGAACAACCCGCCAGCGATGAACGCTCCGCGACCTCCAGGCATGCCGTCCTCTCCCCCGACCGCCACGGTACGTGTTGGCGACCTGAGCATACCTTCGATCCGTCCGCCATACAGGAGCGCGGTTGTGGACCCGCCGACGCGGGAAGTGCCGGAGCACGGCCGGATCGACGGACGGACTCGTCCTCCGCCCATCAACCGGGTCAGATCGCGGGCATGTCCACGAAGCGCGAGAAGTGGCCGTGGAAGCCGACCGTGACGGTCGCCGTGGGGCCGTTGCGGTGCTTGGCGACGATGAGGTCGGCCTCGCCCTGACGCGGGTTGTCCTTCTCGTAGGCGGCCTCGCGGTGCAGCAGGATGACCATGTCGGCGTCCTGCTCGAGCGAACCGGATTCGCGGAGGTCCGAGATGGCGGGCTTCTTGTCGGCACGCTGTTCCGGGCCACGGTTGAGCTGCGAGATCGCGATCACCGGCACCTCGAGTTCCTTTGCGAGCAGTTTGAGCGCTCGCGAGAACTCGCTGACCTCCTGCTGACGCGACTCGACGCGCTTGCCCGAGGTCATGAGCTGCAGGTAGTCGATGACGACCATGCGCAGCCCGACGCGCTGCTTGAGTCGGCGGCACTTGGCGCGGATCTCGACGAGCGTCATGTTGGGGCTGTCGTCGATGTAGAGCGGAGCGTCGGCGATGCGGCCGCGGGTCGCGGCGAGGGTCGTCCAGTCGCGGCTGTCGACCGTTCCCTTGCGCATGCTCTGCAGGGGGATGCTCGCCTCGGCGGAGAGCAGTCGCATCGCGATCTCGCTCTTGCCCATCTCGAGGGAGAAGATGATCGTCGGCTGGTCGTGCTTGATCGCCGCCGCGCGCGCGAAGTCGAGCGCGAGGGTCGACTTACCGATCGCCGGTCGGGCGGCGACGATGATCATCTGGCCCGGGTGCAGCCCGTTGGTGAGGGTGTCGAGTTCGGCGAAGCCGGTGGGGACTCCCACCATCTGGCCGTCGCGGCCCTTCGCCGCCTCGATCTCGTCGATCGCGACCGTCACCGCATCCGTCAACGGCACGTAGTCCTCGACCTCGACACCGCCGGTGACGCCGTAGATCTCCGCCTGGGCGTTGTTGACGAGGTCGGTGACCTCGCCCTCGCTCGCGTAGCCCATCTGCACGATGCGCGTGCCGGCCTCGACGAGGCGACGCAGCACCGCCTTCTCGGCGACGATGCCCGCGTAGAAGCCGGCGTTCGCGGCGGTCGGCACGAGGGCCGTCAGCGTGTGCAGGTACTCGGCGCCGCCGGCGCGCGCGAGCTCGCCGCTCTTGGTCAGCTCGTCGGTGACGGCGATGACGTCGGTCGGCTCGCCGTGGGAGTACAGCGACAGCACGGCGTCGAAGATCACCTCGTGCTTGGGGATGTAGAAGTCCGCCCCGCGCACCGTCTCGACGACATCCGCCACCGCGTCTTTGCTCAGCAGCATGCCGCCGATCGCGCTCTGCTCGGCGAGCAGGTCGTGCGGGGGAACCCGGTCACCCTGCCGGCCACCCTGCCGTTCGTCGCCGGCGAGACCGAGATGGGCGATCGACATGCAGTGCCTCCTGGACGTCACAGATCGGGTCGTGCGTTGACATAGCTGTACCGCGCACGACCGACAGTCGGGATGAGCGTCGGTCCCCCGGGGGTGATCCGGCCACCCCGATCCCGACGCCGCACTCACGTTAGGGAAGGGTGTTCCGGGGCTTCAAGCCAGTCTGTGGACAGGACTGTGGAAACTGTGCGCGAAACGCCGAGTCGAATGTGCAGAAGGTGTGGGGAGAATTGTGGAAAGTCCGTCCCCCGTTAGGGCTAACCGCTATCCGACCGGGCGTTTCGTGTTCCACACCATGTGTGGGGAAAACTGTTTGAAGTGGTGGTTGAGGGTTGCCGTGCCCGGACAAGCTCCTGTGTACAAAGGCCTTGACAAGCACCCTTAAACGCCGATAGCGGCGGACCCGGAGGTCCACCGCTATCGAACGGATCGAGCGACTACTTGGCCGCCACGACCTGCAACGTGATCGTCGCGACGAGGTCGTCACGCAGACGCACCGAGGCCTCGTGCTCGCCGACCGTCTTGATCGGGGAGAGGATCTCGATCTTGCGCTTGTCGAGCGAACCGATGCCGGCCGCCGACACGGCGTCCGCCACGTCCTGCGCCTTCACGGAGCCGAACAGGCGACCCTCGTTGCCGGCCTTGACCGACAGCTTGACCTTGGTGGCCTCGAGCTTCGCCTTGACGTCGCGGGCCTCCTCGATCGTGGCGTGCTCGCGCGCGGCGCGGGCTGCCTTGATCGACTCGACCTGCTTCTCGCCGCCACGGGTCCACGCGACCGCGTAGCCCTGCGGGATGAGGTAGTTGCGGGCGTACCCGTTCTTGACCTCGACGACGTCACCGGCCGAACCGAGACCCGACACCTCGTTGGTGAGGATGAGCTTCGACATTCCAGTGCCTCCTAGCGGCCCGAGCCCGAGTACGGGAGGAGCGCCATCTCGCGCGCGTTCTTGACGGCGCGGGCGATGAGGCGCTGCTCCTGCACGGAGACACCGGTGATGCGGCGAGCGCGGATCTTGCCACGCTCGGAGATGAACTTGCGGAGCGTGGCGACATCCTTGTAATCGATGACGCCGACGCGGATGGACTTCGCGGGGGCGGCGTTCTTACCGCCCTTGGCTCCGCGGAGCGGCTTGCGGCGGTCGCCGCTGCTCTTTCCTGCCATGGTTGTTCGTTTCCTTTGAGATGAGTCTTAGAAGGGAGTGTCGTCGCTGTAGGAGCCCGGAGTGTTCCAGACGTCCCCACCCGACGCCGCGGGACCCGTGGCCGACCACGGCTCGTCCGCGACCTGGTTCTGGCCGCCGCCGCCACCGACGCCGCCGCCGCGCGATCCACCGCCGCCGCCCGCGGCGCGCGTGACCTGTGCGGTCGCGTACCGGAGCGAGGGGCCGATCTCGTCGACCTCGAGCTCGATGGTCGTGCGCTTCTCGCCTTCCTTCGTCTCGTAGGAGCGCTGCTTGAGACGCCCCTGCGCGACGACGCGCATGCCCTTGGTGAGCGAACCGGCCACGTGCTCGGCGAATTCACGCCAGCACGAGGCACGCAGGAAGAGGGCTTCGCCGTCCTTCCAGTCGTTGCTCGCGCGGTCGAAGGTGCGCGGGGTGGAGGCGATCGTGAAGTTCGCCACCGCGAGCCCGTTCTGCGTGTACCGCAGCTCCGGGTCGGCGGTGAGGTTGCCCACCACCGTGATGACGGTGTCGCCGGCCATGACTACTCGGCGTCCTTCGCGGCGTCCTTCGAGGCGGCCTTGGCGCTGGTGCGCTGGGCCTTCTCGTCGGCGCGCTTCGTGGCGGCCGCCACCTGGGCGATGGCCTCCTCCGCACGCAGCACCTTGGTGCGCATGACGGCTTCGCTGAGCTTGAGCTGGCGGTCCAGCTCGACGGTCGCGTCGGAGTTCGCCGTGAAGTTCACGACGGCGTAGATGCCTTCGCTCTTCTTGTTGATCTCGTAGGCGAGACGACGACGGCCCCACACGTCGACCTTGTCGATCGTGCCGCCGTCGTTACGGATGACCCCGAGGAACTTGTCGAGGCTCGGAGCAACGGTGCGCTCATCGACCTCCGGGTCGAGGATCACCATCAACTCGTACTGATGCATGCTTCACCCACCTCCTCTGGACTAGAACGGCTGCAGACGGTCTGCAGCAGGAGGGTTATCGCATCGTGTCCGCGCCGCAAGGCGGCCGGACAACCTCGTCAGTCTACCGGAGCGGCGGCCGCGCGGGCAACGGTGGCCTCCGGCGCCGGCGTGACTGTGCCGGATGGGCGCGGGCGGGTGCACGGAGAGCGGATCCCCGCCACGACACCCCGTGGCAGGGCACCCCCCGAACGGCGCGTCGCCCGCACATCCGCTCTCACTGCCGCAGGGAGCGCCGCGACCGCCCCTTCGACGGGCCCAGGGACCGAGGGTCGCCAGCACGGGCTCAGTGACCGCGGTGCTGACGCGGGATCAGGCGCGGGCGTCCCACCAGGCGCGAAGCCGGCGTTCCGCCTCATCCGGCCCGAGCGGTCCCTCGTCGAGGCGCAGCTCCATGAGGAAGCGGTACGCCTCGCCCACCTCGCGCCCCGGCCTGATGCCGAGCACGCGCTGGATGTCGTCGCCGTTGAGGTCCGGACGGATGGCGGCGAGCTCCTCCTCCTTCTGCAGGTGCTCGATGCGCTGCTCGAGGTCGTCGTAGGCGAACGCGAGCCGGTCGGCCTTGCGCCGGTTGCGGGTGGTCACGTCGGCCCGGGTGAGGATGTGCAGCCGTTCCAACAGGGGACCGGCGTCGCGCACGTAGCGCCGCACGGCGGAATCGGTCCAGGCGCCCTCGGTGTAGCCGAAGAAGCGCAGGTGCAGCTCGATCAGTCGGGCGACGGAGGCGACGGTGTCGTTGTCGAAACGCAGGGCCTTGAGCCGCTTGGTCGCGAGCTTCGACCCGACCACGTCGTGATGGTGGAACGACACGGCACCACCGGGCTCGACCCGCTTCGTGGCGGGCTTTCCGATGTCGTGCAGCAGCGCGGCGAGCCGCAGCACCAGATCCGGCGCTTCGTGCCCTCGGGACCGCTCGAGGTCGATCGCCTGGTCGAGCACGGTGAGCGAGTGCTCGTAGACGTCCTTGTGGTGCGCGTGCTCGTCGATCTCGAGTCGCAGGGCGGGGATCTCGGGCAGCACGCGTTCGGCGAGCCCGGTCTCGACGAGCAGCTCGATGCCCCGACGCGGCCGGTCCGCGCGCAGCAGCTTGGTGAGCTCGTCGGTGATGCGCTCGACCGACACGATCGCGAGGCGGTCGCCCATCGCGGTCATCGCCTGCATGACGTCCTCGTCGACGTCGAAACCGAGTTGCGCCGAGAAGCGCGCGGCGCGCAGCATGCGCAGCGGGTCGTCGCCGAACGACTGCTCCGGGGTGCCCGGGGTGGTCAGGCGCGCGGCGAGGAGATGTTCCACACCGTTGGAGGGGTCGACCAGCCGACGCTGCGGCAGGGCGAGCGCCATCGCGTTGACGGTGAAGTCCCGCCGCGCGAGGTCGTCGTCGAGGGAGTCGCCGAAGCGCACCTCCGGCTTGCGGGTGCTGCCGTCGTAGCTGTCGGCACGGTAGGTGGTGATCTCGACCGTCTCACCGCGTACTCGGGCGGCGATCGTGCCGAACGCGCGGCCGACATCCCACTGCGCGCTCGAGATCGGCGTGACGAGTTCGAGGATGCGGTCGGGTCGCGCATCCGTCGTGAAGTCGAGGTCGGTCACCGGGCGGCCGAGGAACGCGTCGCGCACCGGCCCGCCGACGATCGCCAGCTCGTGTCCCGCATCGGCGAACACCCGCGCGAGCTCCGCCACGACGGGGGAGTCGGCCAGTTCGTCGAGTCGGGCGACGGCCGCGGCGACGCTCTGCATGGTCCCCGAGTCTAGATCGGCCGCCGGTCCCCGGCTCGCGTCGCTCAGGGCCGCGCCGGGACCATCTCCTAGACTCGTGCTCATGTCGGCCGCGAGGTTCCCGGAGGCCGACCCGTGCCCCTGAGACCCCTGCGTGCCGTGCTCGCGCTCGTCGTCGGGCTGGTGGGGGTCGGCGCAACACCCGTCGCCGCGGCAGGGTCCGGCAAGGCCCCCGTCGCGCCGTCGGTCATCGTCGCGCCCGCCGACGCCGGCCGCCTCGCGCCGACGAGCGACCTCTCCGTGCAGGTCGCCGTCGAGAACCCGCGGGAGGAACCGCTCACCGACCTGACCGCGGTCGTGCGCCTCGTACGCACACCCTTCGTCGGTGCCGGCGGCCTCGAACAGTGGCTCGCCGCCGACGCGGACGACGAATCGGATGCCGCCGCCGGCCAGTCCCTCCGTGAGGTGCCGATCGACGACGTCGAGGCGGATTCGACCGGCGCGGCGGTGAGCGTCACGGTGCCTGCGGCCGAGTTGGGCATCCTCTCGCCGGAGACCCCCGGGCCGCGCGGGCTCGCGGTGGAGCTCCTGTCGGGGGGCGAGCTGCTCGCCACGACCCGCACCGCCGTGGTCTGGAACACCGGTGTGCCCGTGACGCCCACAACGCTCGTCTCGGTCGCCGCGATCACCGTGCCGCCGCAGCCGAGCGGCGTCATCCCCGCCGACCGGCTCGAGGAGTACACCGGTGCCGGCGGCCTGCTGAGCCGCCAGCTCAACGCCGCCGTCGGCAAGCCCGTCGCGCTCGCCATCGACCCGATGATCATCGCCTCCATCCGGGTGCTCGGCAGCGCCGCCCCCGAGTCGGCGACGACGTGGCTCGAGCGCTTGCGTCAGGCGCCGAACGAGACCTTCGCGCTCCCCTACGCCGATCAGGATGTCGCGATGGTGGCGCAGACGGGTGCGGTGCCGTTCCTCGGTGTGCAGTCGTTCGTCGGGCGGATCGACGAGGGCGCGTTCCCGCAGCCGACGCCGTCCGCGGCCGACCCGGAGCCGACGGCCGAGCCCGTCGAGCCCGTGCTCCCCACGACGGAGGAGCTGCTCGCCTGGGGCTACGCACTCGCCGGCATCGCGTGGCCCGCTGACGACGCCGTCATCCCGACCGACCCCGCCGCGTTCGCCGCGAACGGCTGGACCACCTCCATCCTCGGCGAGGCCGACCTCGAGGGGGAGCCCGGAACGGTCGCGCAGCTCGGTGATCAGCGTGCGCTCGTCGCCGACACCGCCGTCACGCGGCTGTTGCGGGAGGCGGTGCACGCGCCGACGCCGCTCGAGTGGTCCGATGCGATCGCGCGTCTCTCCGCGGTGCTCGCCGCTCAGCCGGGCGGCACCCTGCTCGGCGCCCTCGACCGGTCGTGGCCCGACAGCGCCTACCGGCTGGGGGAGACCCTCGACGCGCTCGCGGCCGGGGGTACCGCATCCGCTCCGCTCGGCTCGCTGCTCACCGCGGCCGCCACCCCCGCCACGGTCGTCGCCCGCGATGCCGACGTCGACCGTCGCGACCGGGCGCTCAGGATGCTCGCCTCCGACGGGGCCGAGGCGCAGTTCGCGACCGTGTCCGTCGATCCGGAGGCCGTCACCTCACCGCGTCGGCTGCGGATGCTGTCGCTGCTGTCGACCGGATGGCGTCAGGATCCGGACGGCTGGCAGGCGGAGGTCGCCGAATACCAGGAGGAATCGCTCGACCTCCGCGAAGCGGTGCGCATCGACAACCAGAGCGCGTTCACCGTCGGCGCGGACCCGGGCGAGCTGCCGATCTCGGTGCGCAACGACCTGCAGGTCGACGCGACCGTCGTGGTGACCGCGACCTCGAACCGCGGCCAGCTGCGGGTGCGCGAGAGCACGTTCACGATCGAACTCCCCGCCGGGCAGGTGACCCGGGCTCCCGTGAAGGTGGCGACGCTCGGTAACGGCGAGGCGACGCTCACCGTGCGCATCGCGACGGTGGGCGGGCTGCCCGTCGGCGAGGCCGCCGTTCCGGTCAGCATCCAGGCCGCGTGGGAGACCGTCGGCACGGGCGTCATCGCCGGGTCGGTCGCGCTGCTGTTCGCGGTGGGACTCGTGCGCAGCATCCTGCGCCGCCGCGGCTCGCGCCGCGCCGCGGCGTCCGCCTCGTCGATCGACGGGTCGGATGACGCGGACCGGTCGGGCGGCACCGCGGACGCGGGCCGGTCGGATGGCTGACGGCGTCGGCCGCGCGAGCGCGCTGCTCGCCTCCGGCACGCTCGTCTCGCGGGTGCTGGGCTTCATCAAGCTCATCGTGCTCGCGAACACGCTCGGTGTCGTCGCCAGCCCCGCGGCGAACGCCTTCGGTCTCGCGAACCAGTTGCCGAACAACGTGTACGCGCTCATCGCGGGCGGTCTGCTGGGCGCCGTGCTCGTGCCGCAGATCGTGCGCGCGAGCAAGGACCCGGAGGCGGGGGAGCGGTTCATCAACAAGCTCGTCACGCTCGGGGTCGTCGGGTTCGCCGCCCTGACCGTGGTGGCGACGCTGCTCGCGTATCCGCTCGTGCACCTCTACGCCCGGGCGACGGAGGACGACAGCGACGGCTTCGGGCCGACCACGATGGCGCTCGCGATCGCGTTCGCCTGGTGGTGCCTGCCGCAGATCTTCTTCTACGCGCTCTACAGCCTGCTCGGTGAGGTGCTCAACGCCCGGGGCATGTTCGGCCCGTTCACCTGGGCACCGGTCGTCAACAACGTCGTCGCGATCATCGGGCTCATCGTCGTGGCCGGTGCCGTCGGCGACGCCGCGAGCGACCCGGATACGTGGAATCCGGGCCTCATCGCCCTGCTCGGCGGCAGCGCGACAGCCGGCGTCGCAGCGCAGGCGCTCGTGCTCACCCTCTTCTGGCGTCGAGCGGGCCTGCGATTCCGGCCGGACTTCGCGTGGCGGGGCGTCGGGCTCGGGCGCACCGGCAAGGCGGCCGGGTGGGTCTTCGGCATGGTGCTCGTCACCCAGGTCTCGGGTGTCGTGCAGTCGCAGGTCGCGTCGATCGCGAACGACGACGCGTCCATCGCCGCCCTGCAGGCCGCGTGGCTCGTCTTCATGCTTCCGCACTCCGTCGTCGCCGTGTCGATCGCGACGGCGTACTTCACGGGGATGAGCGGACACGCCGACCGCGGGGATCTCGCCGCCGTCCGCGCCGACGTCTCGGCCTCCGTGCGCTCCATCTCGCTCATCGTCGTGTTCGCCTCCGTCGCCCTGAGCGTGGTCGCGCTCCCGCTCGCCTATCTCTTCGAGCAGAGGCCGGCCGGAACGGTCGCCCTCGCGACGGTGCTCATCGCGTATCTCGTGGGGCTCGCCCCGTTCTCGGTGCAGTTCGTGCTGCAGCGCGCGTTCTACGCGCTCCACGACACGCGCACGCCGTTCTTCATCCAGCTCGCCCAGGTGGGCGTGTTCCTCGTCGGGGCGCTCGTCTGCACGACGCTCCCGGTCGCCTGGATCGGCCCGGGTCTCGCGCTCGTAACCTCCTTGGCCGGTGTCACGCAGACCGTCGTCACGGCGGTCGTGCTCCGTCGCCGCCTGGGCGGGCTCGACGGCGCGCTCCTCGTGCGCCGCCTCGTGCAGTTCACGGTCTTCTCGCTCGCCGCCGGCGCGGTCGGCGTCGCCGCCATCGCGCTCCTCGGCGCCTTCTCGGGAGGTTTCCCCGTGTCGGGATTCGTCGGGGCGATCGTGTCGATCGTGCTCGTCGGTGTCGTCATGGCGGCCGCGTACGGAGGCCTCCTGCTGCTCGCCCGCAATCCGGAGGCGGCATCGCTGACGAACCCCATCCTGAACCGATTCCGCCGCAACGGGCGCTGACCGGTCGGGCGGAATAGCCGCTCCCTAGGATGTGTTGTACCGCTCGAGGGAACCAGGAAGAGGTATGCCAGTGCGTCAGGTGATCATCATCGGCTCCGGCCCGGCGGGCTACACGGCCGCCATCTATGCGGCCAGAGCCAACCTCGAACCGCTCGTCATCGCGAGCTCGGTCGAGTTCGGCGGCGAGCTGATGAAGACGACGGAGGTCGAGAACTTCCCCGGCTTCCCCGAGGGCATCATGGGCCCCGACCTCATGATGAAGATGCAGCAGCAGGCCGAGCGGTTCGGCGCCGAGATCGTCTACGACGACGTCGTGAAGCTCGAGCTCGAGGGCCCGGTCAAGCGCGTGCACCTCGGCGGCGGAGACGTGCACGAGGCGCTCACGGTCATCTATGCGACCGGTTCCGCGTACCGCAAGCTCGGCCTCGAGGATGAAACCCGCTTGAGTGGTTACGGCGTCTCGTGGTGTGCCACGTGCGACGGCGCGTTCTTCCGTCAGAAGCACGTCGCGGTCGTCGGCGGCGGCGACTCGGCGATGGAGGAGGCCACGTTCCTCACCAAGTTCGCCGACAAGGTCACCGTCATCCACCGCAAGGACAGCCTGCGCGCGTCGAAGACGATGCAGGACCGCGCTCTCTCGAACCCCAAGATCGAGTTCGCCTGGAACAGCGAGGTCGCGCACATCTACGGCGACGAGCACGTGCGGGGCGTCGGCCTCAAGAACACGGTCGACGGCACCGAGACGACGCTCGACCTCGACGGGCTGTTCATCGCGATCGGATCCGACCCGCGCACCCACCTCATCCACGGCCAGCTCGACCTGACCGACCAGGGCACGGTCGCGGTCGACGGACGCAGCTCGCGCACGAGCCTCCCGGGCGTGTTCGCCGCGGGCGACGTGCTCGACATCACCTACCGTCAGGCCGTCACGGCCGCCGGCTCGGGCACGGTCGCCGCGCTCGACGCGGAGCACTACCTCGCCGCGCTGCCGCACGACACCGAGACCCAGACCGCTCAGCCGGTCGCCGCAGTCACCGTCTGATCGACGGAACAAGAGAGAAGGAAAGAGCAATGGCAACCAGGGAAGTCACCGACGCCACGTTCGAGGCCGAGGTGCTCAAGTCCGAGAAGACGATCATGGTCGACTTCTGGGCCGAGTGGTGCGGCCCGTGTCGCGCCGTGTCGCCCATCCTCGACAAGATCGCGGAGGAGAACGCCGACAAGATCGAGATCGTCAAGCTCAACGTCGACGACAACCCGCAGACCGCGATGAAGTACATGATCACGTCGATCCCGGCGATGAAGGTGTACCGCGGTGGCGAGGTCGTGAAGACCGTCATCGGCGCCAAGCCCAAGCCGGCCCTCGAGGCCGACCTGGCGGAGTTCCTGGCCTGATCTCAGCGCCTCGAGAGCCCCGCCCGACACCCGTCGGGCGGGGCTCTTCTCGTACACGCGCATATTCTGGAAGAACGAAGCGAACGGACGCCGTCATGACGACTCAGGGTTCACCAGCACGGGGCAACAACCTCGACCCGTGGTACCACCACTACGCCGACCGCACGTCGGGTCTCGCCGCCTCCGAGGTGCGCGCCCTGTTCGCCGTCGCCTCGCGCCCCGAGGTGGTCTCGCTCGCCGGCGGCATGCCGTACGTGTCCGCCCTGCCGCCCGAGCTCGTCACCGCCGCCATGGAGCGCGCGATGACCGACCACGGACCGACGGCGCTGCAGTACGGATCGGGACAGGGGTCCCCCGCGTTGCGCGAGCAGATCCTGGAGGTGATGGCCCTCGAGGGCATCAGCGGCAGCGTCGACGACGTGGTCGTCACGACCGGCTCCCAGCACGCGCTCGAACTCGTCGCCAAGCTCTTCCTCGACCCGGGCGATGTCGTCATCGCGGAGGGTCCGAGTTATGTCACCGCCCTGGTCGTCTTCCGCTCGTTCCAGGCGGAAGTCGCCCATGTCGCCATGGACGACCTCGGTATGATCCCGCAGTCCCTGCGCGAGACGATCGCCCGGCTGCGCGAGCAGGGCCGGCGGCTGAAGTTCCTCTACACGATCCCGTCGTTCCAGAATCCGGCCGGTGTGACGCTCAGCTGGGAGCGGCGCATGGAGATCCTCGAGATCGCGCGGGAGAACGACATCCTCGTCGTGGAGGACAACCCCTACGGGCTGCTGTACTTCGACGCGCCGCCGCCACAGGCGATGCGCTCGGTCGACGACGAGGGCGTCATCTACCTCGGCACCTTCTCGAAGACGCTCGCGCCCGGCCTGCGGGTCGGATGGGCTCTCGCACCGCACGCCATCCGCGAGAAGCTCGTGCTCGCCAACGAGGCGGCCGTGCTCTCGCCGAGCTCGTTCACCCAGACCGTCATCTCGCAATACCTCGCGGTCGCCGACTGGAAGGCCCAGATCGACACCTTCCGCGGGGTCTACCGCGAGCGGCGCGACGCGATGCTCGCCGCGCTCGGGGAGCGCCTGCCCGGCCTCGAATGGACCGTGCCGACCGGCGGGTTCTACGTGTGGCTCACCCTGCCGGAGAACCTCGACTCGAAGGCGATGCTGCCGCGCGCGGTCAAGGAACTCGTCGCCTACACCCCCGGCACGGCGTTCTACGGCGATGGGGGAGGCCGCAACAAGATGCGCCTGTCGTTCTGCTACCCCTCCCCGGAGTTCATCCGCGAGGGGATCCGCCGCCTCGCCAACGTCATCGACGGGGAACTCGAACTGCTCGGCGAGTTCTCGCAGACCGGTCCGCTGCAGGTGCGCCGCGAACGCGGCGTGATGACCCCGCCCGCCAACATCGGCTAGGAGAGCATGAACACCCCCACCCGCATCGTCGTTCTCGCGGGCGGCATCTCGCACGAGCGCGACGTGTCGCTGCGTTCGGGACGCCGCGTCGCCGACAGCCTCTCCGGTCACGGGGTCGAGGTCGAACTACGGGACCCGGATGCGACGCTCATCCCGTTCCTGCGCGAATCGAGACCGGATGTGGTCTGGCCGGCGCTGCACGGAGCGAGCGGGGAGGACGGCGCCCTACGCGGGCTGCTCGAGTTCGCCGGCATCCCGTTCGTCGGCTCCCGCTCCGAGTCCGCCCGGCTGGCGTGGGACAAGCCCACCGCGAAGACCCTCGCCCACCGCGCGGGTGTCGCCACGCCGCCCGGGATCGCCCTTCCCCGGGAGGCGTTCCGTGAGCTCGGCGCGGCGAGCGTGCTCGAGTCGATCGCGGATGAGCTTCCCGTGCCTTTGGTGGTGAAGCCCGCGAAGGGCGGATCGGCCCAGGGGGTGACGATCGTCGACGACCTCGCGGAGCTGCCTCGGGCGATGGTCGACGCCTACACCTATGGCGATGTCGCCCTCATCGAACGACGCATCCTCGGCACCGAGATCGCGATCGGCATCATCGACACGGGCGACGGTCCCGTCGCGCTGCCCGCCGTCGAGATCGTGCCGAACTCCGGCGTCTACAGCTTCGAGGCCCGCTACAACGCGGGGGAGACGAGCTTCTTCGTGCCCGCCCGGCTCGACGTCTCGGTCGCGGCCCGAGCCGCGGAGTGCGCGGTCGCCGCCCATTCCGCGCTCGGACTGCGTCACATCTCGCGCGTCGACATGATCGTCGACGCCGACGGCACCCCGTGGTTCCTCGAGGCGAACGTGCTCCCCGGTCTCACCGAGACGTCGCTGCTCCCGCAGGCGCTCGAGGCCGCCGGACACGACCTGGGATGGGTGTACGCGGCGCTCGCGCACGCCGCGATCCGCGACGCGAGCCGGTGAGCCGCAGCGGGGGCCCGTGCCCGGCTCGCCGGGGCCGGCTTTCCTCGCCGGGAATCGAATAACGTCCTGACCTGGGATTTCATACGCGGGGCCGATCGCATCCGACGTTCGACGACCGGCCGCATCCGTCTCAGTGCCAGACTGGCCGCATGGCGGAGACCGCAGAGGCCCGGGTCGGGGTCTACATCGACTTCGACAACATCGTCATCTCGCGCTACGACCAGCGCAACGGACGCAGCAGTTGGCAACGAGACCACGCGCGGGATTTCGACCCCCGATCCGATGGCGAGTCCCCGGTCGCCAAGCGCCTCGAGGAGTCGACGGTCGACCTCGGCGCCATCCTCGACTTCGCGTCGTCGTTCGGCCCGATCGCCGTCAGCCGCGCCTACGCGGACTGGTCCGTGCCGATCAACGCCAGCTACCGCGCGCAGTTGATCGCCCGGGCCGTCGAACTCGTGCAGCTTTTCCCGCTCACGGCGGGCATGAAGAACGGCGCCGACATCCGGCTCGCCGTCGACGTCGTCGAGGATCTCTTCCGACTCTCCGACCTCACCCATGTGGTCATCGTCGCCGGGGACTCGGACTACGTCGCCCTCGCCCAACGGTGCCGGATGCTCGGACGGTACGTCGTGGGCGTCGGTGTGGCCGGCTCCACGAGTTCCGCCCTCGCCAACGCGTGCGACCGGTTCGCCGACTACGACGCCATCCCCGGCGTCGCCGCCGCGAGCCGCCGACGCGAAGCCGACGAAGCGGCCGCCGCCGCTGAACCCGCGCAGCCCACGCGCCGACGCAGGGCGCGCTCCCGCACTCCTCACGAACTGGCATCGGACCTGCTCGTGCGCGCCATCGAACTGCTGCAGGACAAGAACGACGACGAGTGGCAGGGCAGCGGGGCCGTCAAGAATCAGATGCTGCGCATGGACCCGAGCTTCCAGGAGAGGGCACTCGGGTTCCGCTCCTTCGGCGATTTCGTGCAATCGCTCGACGCCGTCGAACTCGACGAGTCGCATCCCTCGCGCCGCCTGCGAGTGAAGAGCCGACCATAAAACCCCCGGTCAGAGCCGATAATTGCGGTCTGACTGCTCCGCCCCTGTGTTCCCGACGCCTAGAGGAATCCCGGGTCGCCGAGCTCGTCGAGGATCCTCTTGAGGTCCCCCACCGTCGCGAAGTCGATGACGATGGAGCCCTTGCGCGCACCGAGCGACACCTTCACGCGGGTGTTGAGCCGGTCGCCCAGCCGCTCGGCGATCTCGTCGAGCTGACCCTGCCGCCCGCCGGCCTTCGTCGTGGGCCTCGCCTTGCGCGGCGCATCGTGCCCCGCGGCGGCTTCGGCGGCGCGCACGGAGAGATCTTCGTTGACGATCTTGTCGGCGAGCCGTTCCATCCCGGCCTCGTCACCCACCGACAGGATCGCCCGCGCATGTCCGGCGCTCAGCACGCCGGCCGCCACGCGGCGCTGCACCGTCGCGGGCAGCTTGAGAAGGCGCAGCGTGTTGGTGATTTGCGGCCGTGACCGGCCGATTCTCTCGCCGAGCTGCTCCTGGGTGATCCCGAAATCGGCGAGCAGTTGCTGGTAGGCCGACGCCTCCTCGAGCGGATTGAGCTCGGCGCGGTGGAGGTTCTCGAGCAGCGCATCGCGCAGCATGTCCTCGTCCGCCGTGTCGCGGATGACCGCCGGGATCGACTCGAGGCCGACGGCCTTGCTCGCGCGGAGGCGCCGCTCGCCCATGATGAGCTCGTAGCGCCCCTCGTCGCCGGCGAGAGGGCGCACCACGATCGGCTGGAGCACTCCGAACTCGCGGATCGACACCATGAGCTCCTCGAGCTCCTCCTGGCGGAACTCCTTACGGGGCTGCTGCGGGTTCGGCACGATCGCATCGGGGGAGATGCTCGCGAGTCGAGCACCCGGCACGCTGACGAGGTCGGGTTGCTCCGGCGTCCGCTCGCTTCCGCCTTCGGGGAAGAAGACGTCGACGGGACGGCTGCTGTTGTCGCCTGTAGGGATGAGTGCGCCGATTCCTCGGCCCAATCCTGTTCTCTTCGTTGCCATTATTCGGGTGCTCCGCGTCGTGCGATCTCGGCGGCCGCCTCCGAGTAGGAGAGCGAGCCGGCCGACTGGGGGTCGTAACTGATGACGCTCTGGCCGTAGCTCGGGGCCTCCGAGATGCGAACAGAGCGGGGGATGAGGGTGTCGAGGGTCTGCACGGGGAAGTGCTCGCGCACCTCTTGCGCCACCTGGTTCGCCAGGTTGGTGCGTCCGTCGTACATCGTGAGCAGGATCGTCGAGACTGCGAGCTCGGGGTTGAGGTGCCGCTCGATGAGCTGGATGTTGTTGAGCAGCTGACTCAGGCCCTCGAGCGCGTAGTACTCGCACTGGATGGGGATGAGCACCTCGCGTGCGGCCACGAACGCGTTGATCGTGAGCAGCCCCAGGGACGGCGGGCAGTCGATGAACACGTAGTGGAACGCCTCCCCGACACCGGCGGACTCCTCGAGGTACGCGTCGAGTGCGCGCCGGAGGCGCTGTTCGCGCGCGACGAGCGACACCAGCTCGATCTCCGCACCGGCGAGATGGATCGTCGCGGGCACGCAGTACAGGTTCGGCGACTCGGGGGAGACCTGCACGACCGTCGACATCGCACGGTCGTTGATGATGACGTCGTAGACACTCGGCGTCTCCGACCGGTGTTCGGCTCCGAGCGCCGTCGAGGCGTTCCCCTGCGGATCGAGGTCGATCACGAGTACCCGTGCGCCCGTGCGCGCGAGTGCGGCAGCGAGATTGACGGTCGTGGTGGTCTTCCCGACGCCGCCCTTCTGGTTCGCGATCGTGAAGACGCGGGGCGACGGGGGCAGAGGCAGCGCGGCGGTCCGCAGGGCCTCGCGGCGCCGCGTCATGTCGGCGATCTCGCGGGCCAACGGCGAATCGGCGGAGTCGTTGGGGCTCACAGAGAGCGGTCCCTTCTGGTGTTTCACGTGAAACATCCCGAGGCGGTCGACTATCGATGTTTCACGTGAAACATCGGGTACGTCCGGGGATCAGTCCACTGTAGCCCGGAACACGAACGTCTCCTCCGGCGCGACGCCGGTGCCGAGGGTCTCGACCCGGATATCGCTCAGCCGCGCCTTCCGGATCGCTTTAGCGGCGGCGTCGATCTCGTCCTGCACGCGCCGGCCTTTCATGAACAGCATCTCGCCGCCACTGCGGACCAGAGGAGCGGTGATCGGGATGAGCTTGCTCAGAGAGCTCACCGCGCGTGCGGTGACCTGGTCGAGGCGCTCACCGAGGAACGCGTCCTCTGCACGGTCACGCACGATGCGCACGTTCGCGAGCCCGAGACGCTCGGTCTCGGCCGCGAGCCACTCCACCCGGCGCTCCATGGGCTCGATGAGCACGAACTGCACATCGGGACGCGCGAGCGCGAGAACCAGACCCGGCAGGCCGGCGCCGCTGCCGATGTCGCCCACGAGCCCGGGGTTCAACAGAGGAGCGACCAGTCCGCAGTTGACGACATGCCGGCTCCACAAGCGCTCACGCTCGAGCGGGCCGATGAGACCCAGCGTCTCGCCATGTTCCGCCAGGTGCGCCGTATAGGCACGCGCGGCGTCGAGCGTCTTACCGAACACCGCGGCAGCGTAGGGCGGTTCCGCCTCGAGATCGTCGATCAATGTTTCACGTGAAACTATGCGCGACGGATGACCGTATGACGGTCCCGTCCCTCGCCCTCGGACTCCGAGGTGTAGCCGCGCTCGGCAACGATGTCGTGCACGAGCTTGCGCTCGTAGCTCGACATCGGGGGCAGCGACGCCGACGTGGCGCCCGCTTCGATGCGCTCGACCGCACGGTCGACGAGGTTGGCGAGCTCCGTCGCCCGCGCGTCGCGCGATCCTCCGACGTCGAGGATGAGCCGCGAGAAGGATCCGGTCTTCGCCTGCACGGCGAGACGGGTGAGCTCCTGCAGCGCGGAGACCGTCTCCGGCTTCGACAGCACACGCAGGTCGTCGCTCGCGGAATCCACCGCGAGGTACGCGCGGCCGGCCTTGACGGTGATGTCGATGTCGCCGTCGAGGTCGGCGATGTCGAGGAGCTCCTCGATGTAGTCGGCGGCGAGGTCACCTTCGCGCTCGAGCTCGTCGACCGACGGCGCGGTCTCCTGGTCCGTGATCTGCGTGGCCTCGGTCATCGTCGGTTCCCCTGCTTCTTGGCGCGGTTCTTACTCACGGGCTGGCTGCGCTGCGCCTTCTTCGGCGCCTCCACCTCGGCCGGCTTGGTGGCATCCGCCTCGGGCTCGACCTCACCGCGACGGCGGCGCTTCTTGGCGAGACGCGCCTCGCGGGCGAGGGCCGCCTCGGATCCGGGAGTGGGCATGCTGCGGATGACGACGAACTGCTGCACCATCGTCCAGAAGTTCGAGGTGAGCCAGTAGAACATCACGCCGAGCGGGAACGCGAATCCCGAGAAGGCGAAGACCAGCGGGAGGATGTAGAGCAGCACCTTCTGCTGCTTGAACATCGGGCTGTTCTTCATCTCGGGGGACTGGTTCTTCGACATGATCTGCAGCTGCGTGATGAACTGCGATCCGGTCATGAGCACGATCATCACTGCGGCGATGATCGTCACCGAGACGTGCGACGCGGTGGAGATGCTCTCGTGCAGGGGCGCGATACCGAAGAGTTCCGCCTCGCCGAACTGGTTGGCCAGCTCCCGGTTGAGCAGCCCCACGCCGGGCTTGCTGTGCTGGGCGTCGTTGAGCACCGAGAACAGACCGAAGAAGATCGGCATCTGCAGCAGCAGCGGAAGACACGACGCGAAGGGGCTCGTGCCGGCCTTCTTATAGGCCTCCATCGTCTCGCGCGACATCGCCTCACGCGAGAACTGGTCGCGCTTGCCGCGGTACTTGTCCTGGATCTTCTTGAGCTGCGGGGAGATCTCGAGCATCCGGCGCTGGCTCTTGATCTGGCGCACGAAGATCGGGATGAGCGCAGCGCGCACGACGAGCACGAGCCCGACGATCGACAGCACCCAGGTCAGGCCGGCCGCCGGGTCGAGGCCGATGGCACTGAAGATCGCGTGGAAGCCGACCAGCAGGGCCTCGATGACCCATTTGATCGGCCACAGGATGGTGCCTAGGAAGTCCATGTTCGGGTCAGCCCTTTCCGTGGCCGAGAGTGACGAAGCCGAAGCGGGTGACCTCGTACCGTCTGGTGCGAGGTTCCGGAACATCGTCGACGCCGCCAGCCGACCATGGATGGCAGCGCGCGATGCGACGGGTTCCGAGCCAGATCCCGCGGATCACGCCGTGGGTCTGGATCGCCTCAAGAGTGTAGGCGGAGCAGCTGGGATAGAACCGGCACACGTCTCCGTACAGCGGGGAGATGACGGCGCGGTAGATCCGCAGGATCACGACGCAGATGTTGCGGGGGAGCAGCATCAGGAACACGAGCACTGCTCTCACGAGGCGGCCCCTGAGCGCTGGAGGAGCGACGCGAAGTCTTCCGAAAGCTGAGTCCAACTCGCCTCTGCCGACGGTGGCAGGGCGCGCACGACCACTCCGGTGTGCTCAGGCAACGCGGGCAGCGCGTGACGACCGAGTTCTCGTAGGCGTCGACGCACTCGATTGCGGGTCACCGCGTTGCCGACCATCTTGCCGACCACGAAGCCCATGCGTGCGGGACCGTCGTCGAGCTGCCGCGCGTGCACGACGATGCGGTCGGAGGCGACACGTCGCCCGCGCCGCATCACGGCGCGGAACTCGTCGCCCCGGTTGATCCGGTTGCCCCGCGGGAGCACCGGCGGATCAGGCGGAGAGTTCGGTGCGACCCTTGCGACGACGCGCGGCCAGGATGGCGCGGCCGGCGCGGGTGCGCATACGCAGACGGAAGCCGTGCACCTTGGCGCGGCGGCGGTTGTTCGGCTGGAAGGTTCGCTTGCTCATAGTCGTATCTCCACGGCCCAGCGGCATGCGCCGGGAAAGAAGGAAGGCAGCCTCAAGGGCTGGGGTCAACTGATTTAACCTAGGCCGTTCTCGTCACCTGGTCAAACCCTGACACCGCAAAGGGTTCATTATCCACATGGGGAGAACTCCTGGTTGGTAACGACACGATGGGGAGAACTATGGTGGGGGATTGCCGAGCCAGGGGGGCAACGGCAAGGATCTACGCGAGATCCGCTCTTTACCCAGGGTGGATAACCGTGTGGACAACTCGACCCGGGAAGTGAAACGCATGGCAGATTCCCTCGACGCGACGCGCGAGATCTGGAACTCCGTGCTCGGTCAGTTGATGACCGACGACCGCATCACCCCGCAGCTGCAGGGATTCGTGAGCCTCGTCGAGCCACGCGGCGTCATGGCGGGCACCCTCTACCTCGAGGTGCCCAACGAGCTGACCCGCGGAATGCTCGAGCAGCGCATCCGGGTGCCACTGCAGAACGCGATCGCCGCGGTCGGCACCGATCACGAGGTGTCGAACTTCGCCATCGTGGTCAATCCCGAAATCACGCAGGACAGTTACGACCAGCCCACCGACGGCTCGGCCGACCTGCCCTACATCGAGCCCGCGCCGGTCGCACCCCCGGTCGAGACGCCCGGCCGCCGTGCCGATTCGCGCCTCAACCCCAAGTACAGCTTCGACAACTTCGTCATTGGCGGCTCGAACCGCTTCGCCCACGCCGCGGCGGTCGCCGTGGCCGAGGCGCCGGCGAAGGCGTACAACCCGCTGTTCATCTACGGCGAGTCCGGACTCGGCAAGACCCACCTCCTGCACGCGATCGGCCACTACGCCGAAAGCCTCTACCCGGGCATCCGGGTGCGCTACGTGAGCAGCGAGGAGTTCACGAACGACTTCATCAACTCGATCGCGAACAACCGGGCGTCGGTGTTCCAGTCGCGCTACCGCGAGATCGACATCCTGCTGATCGACGACATCCAGTTCCTGCAGGGCAAGGACTCGACGCAAGAGGCCTTCTTCCACACCTTCAACACGCTGCACGACCACAACAAGCAGGTCGTCATCACGAGCGACCTGGCGCCGAAGCAGCTGACCGGCTTCGAAGACCGGATGCGGTCGCGCTTCGAGTGGGGTCTGATCACCGATGTGCAGGCTCCCGATTTGGAGACCCGCATCGCGATCCTGCGCAAGAAGGCGCAGAGCGACCGACTTCAGGTGCCCGACGACATCCTCGAGTTCATGGCGTCGAAGGTGTCGAGCAACATCCGCGAACTCGAGGGCACGCTCATCCGCGTGACCGCGTTCGCGAACCTCAACCGCACCCCGGTCGACATGCAGCTCGTGCAGACGGTGTTGAAGGACATCATCACGCTCGACGAAGACAACGTGATCTCGCCGGTCGACATCATCAATCACACCGCGGACTACTTCAAGCTCACGGTCGACGACCTCTACGGCTCGAGCCGGTCGCAAGCGGTCGCGACGGCGCGGCAGATCGCCATGTACCTGTGCCGTGAGATGACGAACCTCTCCCTGCCGAAGATCGGCCAGCTGTTCGGCAACCGCGACCACACGACCGTCATGTACGCGAACAAGAAGATCAGCGAGCTCATGAAGGAGCGGCGCTCGATCTACAACCAGGTCACCGAGCTCACGAGCCGGATCAAGCAGAACCACCGCTACACGAACCGCTGACCCGCGCGATACACCACCCGGTAGGGGTTAATCCACACATGTGGATAACTTGTGGAAAGCCGTGGAAAACGCCGTCGGACGATGTTGATGGATTCGAGCGTTCTGTGGAACGGGAATGACAGGAAATCCGGCCGCTCGGACTACACACACCCCGTTCGAACATCCCGCCCACATCTCACACGGTTGTAGTTCCCGCCCGATCAGCGGCATCGACGCCGTTGTCCACATTCCCCACAGCGGTTAACACTGTTATCCCTGATTTCTTGTAATGACTCGAGGAAAGAACCTTGACGGTCGGCCTCGACGGCCCCGTCGGGGCCGCGGATGACCGCTCGAGATAGCAGCCGTCCGTCGCACCGGGCCAACGACGGCCGCGACGCTAAGGCTCAGCGAGAAGCCAACGCGGCGCACGAGAACCGGAACTGCCCGTCGGCACATTGGGGGACAGATCTTGATTGAAAATCAAAACTGTACCCTTGCCGCCTCCTTGGTAGTGGGCCACGCTGTGCGTAGTCGTCCAGGCAAAGACGCTTGCACGCGAACCGCGGGGATCACAGATGAAGCTCAAACACCGCATCGCCGCGGTTCTGGGAGCCGGCTGCCTTATTGCGGCTGGGCTGGTGGGAGCCGTGGCCGCGCCGGCAGCAGCAGGAACCGCTGGGATCTGCGCGTACGAATATCAGGGGCGATGTGTCACCTGGGTGACAACCTGGGCGAGCTGCGAGAACATATTCCAGATCACCACCGACACGCGAAAGCACCGCGCGTGCAGCATCTTCCGCGTTCAAAGCATCGTGACGGTGTGGCCGTAAGCAGCAACAGTCTGTCCACGGTCAGGAGCGTCCTCTCGGGGATGCTCCTGACCGCTGTTCTGGCCACCGTTCTCGCCGGGTGTGCCGCGGACTTGGAGCCCACCTCAGAGTTCTGCGAAGGTTTCGAGTCGGCGTGGACAGACTTCCACGAAGAACGCGACGAGATCGACAGCAGGAGCGAGGTGACGATCGCCGCACGCACGACGCTTCTCGAGGAATGGCGCCGACTGAGCGAGCTTCACGACCAACCGGAGGACGTGACGGACATGCTCGTGGTCGTCTCTGCCAGCTTTCTGGAGACTTGGAACGCGACCTCGGACGCCGATCGAAGCTCCGGCATGCGCAGTTTGCGCAACGGGATGGAGTACATCTCTCGAAGCTGCGCTCAGGCGGGCCATGAGGTCGTTCTCAACGAGGTCCCAGTAGAGGGCGAAGGATGAATATCGCTCCGGTCTGGCCCCGCGCAGCGCGTTGAATACGTTCGAGATTCCCACGTCACTAACCCCTCGCCACCCGCCGCGAGACTCAGCCGTCAGCTTTTCGCGTGGCGCCCGCGGGTGCGCTTCGCCCGTATCGTCGCACCGGCCTCGACGGCCCCGTCGGGGCCGCGGATGGGCTGTGCCAGTATTAACCGGCCAATGCACGGTGAGCGATAGGGGTGACACCTCGTGAAGTTCCAGGTCAATCGCGACGTCTTCAGCGAGGCCGTCTCCTTCGCGGTGAAGCTGCTCCCGCAGCGCACCACGTTGCCGATCCTCAGCGGAGTGCTGATCGAGACGGTCGACGACGGACTGCGTCTGTCGTCGTTCGACTACGAGGTCTCGGCGCAGACGCACATCGCCGCCGATGTGCAGGAGGAGGGCACGATCCTCGTCTCCGGCCGACTGCTCGCCGACATCGCGAGCCGCCTACCGAACGCACCCGTGCAGTTCTCGACGGATGAGGGCAAGATCGCGGTCCGCTGCGGCTCCGCCAACTTCACGCTCCTGAGCATGCCGGTCGAGGAGTACCCGAGCCTGCCGCAGGTCGAGGGACGCACCGGTCTGCTGCCGGCCGACGAGTTCTCGACCGCCGTGTCGCAGGTCGCCGTCGCCGCCTCCCGTGACGACGTGACCCCGGTCATCACGGGTGTGCAGCTCGAGATCGCCGAGAACTCCCTCTCGCTCGTCGCGACCGACCGCTACCGCGTGGCGATCCGCGAGGTGCCCTGGGACGGTGGCGAGGATGCGAGCGAGACGGTCACCGCGCTCGTCCCGGCCCGCACGCTCAACGAGATCGGCAAGACCTTCGGTCACAGCGGCACCATCACGGTCGCCCTGTCGCGCACCGACGACCGCGAGCTGATCGCGTTCACCGCCGACCGCAAGACGGTCACGTCGCTGCTCATCAAGGGCAACTTCCCGCCCGTGCGCCGGTTGTTCCCCGACACCGTCGACAACTACGCGGTGATGAACACCGCCGAGCTCATCGAGGCGGTGCGTCGTGTGTCGCTCGTGCTCGAGCGCGAGGCCGCGCTGCGCTTCACGTTCACGATCGACGGTGTGACCCTCGAGGCGATCGGATCCGAGCAGGCGCAGGCGTCCGAGTCGATCGACGCGTTCCTGACCGGCGTCGACACCGTCGTGTCGCTCAAGCCCCAGTTCCTGCTCGACGGCCTCAGCGCCGTGCACTCGGAGTTCGTGCGTATCTCGTTCACGAAGACCGACAACCCGAACAAGCCCGGTCCTGTGCTGATCACCAGCCAGTCGTCGAAGGACCAGCCGGGCGCGGACAATTACAAGTACCTGCTGCAGCCGAACCTCCTGCTGCGCTGACTTCCCGGAAGGGGCGGAACATGCACATCGGTCTCGTCGGTCTCGGACGCATGGGCAACAACATGCGCGGCCGTCTGCGTGACAAGGGCCTCGAGGTCACCGGGTACGACCCGAATCCGGAGGTCTCCGACGTCGCGTCGCTCGCGGAACTCGCCGCGGCCATCCCGGCGCCGCGCGTCGTGTGGGTGATGGTGCCCTCCGGGGTCCCGACGACGAGTGTCGTCGAGGGACTCGCGGGCGTGCTCGAGGAGGGCGACCTCGTGATCGAGGGCGGCAACTCGCGCTTCACCGAAGACACCAAGCACGCCGGGCTGCTCGCGCCGAAGGGCATCCATTACGTGGATGTCGGCGTTTCCGGCGGTGTCTGGGGTCGCGAGAACGGCTACGGCCTCATGGCCGGCGGTGACGCCGCCGACATCGAGCGCGCGATGCCGGTCTTCGACGCACTGCGCCCCGAGGGTCCCCGCGAGGAGGGCTTCGTGCACGCCGGCAGCACCGGCGCCGGGCACTACGCGAAGATGGTGCACAACGGCATCGAGTACGCGATCATGCAGGCGTGGGCCGAGGGCTACGAGCTGCTCAACTCCGAGAAGAACCCGGTGCAGGATGTGACGGGCACCTTCAAGGCGTGGCAGCGCGGCACGGTCGTGCGGTCGTGGCTGCTCGAGCTGCTCGTGCGGGCGCTCGAGGAGGACCCGGGCTTCGACGACATCGAGGGGTACGTCGAGGATTCGGGCGAGGGTCGCTGGACGGTCGAGGAGGCGCTCAACAACGCCGTGCCCGTGCCGACGATCAGCGCCTCGATCTTCGCGCGCTTCGTCTCCCGCCAGGAGGACTCGCCGTCGATGAAGGCGGTCGCGGCCCTGCGCAAGCAGTTCGGGGGCCACGCCGTCCGACCGCGCTGACGTGATCGTCACGCGCCTCAACCTCAGCGATTTCCGCAACTACGAAGCGGCGGACATCGAGCTCGTCGCGGGCGCGAACCTCTTCGTCGGCAGCAACGGCCAAGGCAAGACCAACCTCGTCGAGTCGCTCGGGTACCTGAGCACGCTCGGATCGCACCGCGTTCCGACGGATCAGGCGCTCGTGCGGGCCGGCGCCGACAGTGCGATCGTGCGCGCCCGGTTGCAGCACGGCGACCGCTCGGTGCTCGTCGAGGTGCAGATCAACCGTTCGTCGGCGAACCGCGCGCAGGTGAACCGGTCGCCGATCAAGACGCGTGATCTGCCGCGGTACTTCTCGAGCGTGCTGTTCGCGCCGGAGGATCTCGCCCTCGTGCGGGCGGAGCCCTCCGGCCGGCGGCGCTTCCTCGACGAGCTGCTCGTGCTGCTCTCCCCGCGCATGAGCGGCGTGATCGCGGACTACGAGCGGGTGCTCAAGCAGCGCAACACCCTGCTGAAGTCCGCCCGTGCGACCGGCGTGAAGGGCGACCGGTTGAGCACGCTCGAGATCTGGGATGACCGTCTCGTGCAGCTCGGATCCGAACTCGTCGCCGCCCGGTCGGAACTCGTCGAACGGCTCATCCCCGAGGTCGCGGCCGCCTACCGGTCGATCGCCGGCGACGACCACGCCGCATCCCTCGCCCTCAGCCTCACGGTGCTGGGCGCCGACCCGGAGGAGGGCGTCGCGGATGCGGTGGGCACCGGTGCGGTCGCGGCCGAGCAGGTGGCGGGCTGGTTCCGGTCGTCGCTCGAGCGGCTGCGCCGCGCGGAGCTCGAGCGTGGCGTGACGCTCGCCGGGCCGCATCGCGACGACCTCGTGCTCACCCTCAACGGATTGCCGGCGCGCGGATACGCCAGTCACGGGGAATCGTGGTCGTTCGCGCTCGCCCTCAAGCTCGCCTCGGCCCACGTGCTGCGCGAGGACGCGCCGGGTGGGGATCCGGTGCTCATGCTCGACGACGTCTTCGCCGAACTCGACGAGAGCCGGCGGGGCCGGCTCGCGCAGGCCGTCGCCGGTTACGAGCAGGTGCTCATCACCGCCGCGGTCTACGACGACGTGCCCGACGAGCTGACCGGCAACACCGTGCGCATCCGAGCCGGACGGGTGGTGGAGGAGTGACCCCCCGCGACGAGCGGCCGACCGAGTCGAGCAACGTCTACCTCCGGTTCCGCCGGGTCTTCGGCGACCCGTCGGTGCGTTCGCGCGATGCACGGCGCCGGTCCCGCTCGGCGGAGGCCCCGTCGAGCGTGCCGTTCGGCGCCGGCCGCGATCCGTCGGGGATCGCCGACGTGCTCACCGATCTGACGAGCCGACTCGGGTGGAACTCCTCGCTCGCGCGGTCGGAGCTCATCGCGGACTGGGCGGAACTCGCCGGCGCGGAGACGGCGGAGCATGCGACGCCGGTCGGGATCGAGGAGGGCGTGCTCACGGTGCGCTGCGACTCCACCGCGTGGGCGACCCAGTTGCGGATGATGCGCGCGCAGATCACGACGCGGATCGCCGAGCGGTTCCCCGAGGCGGGCATCGAATCGGTGCGTTTCGAGGGGCCGGGTGTCCCGAGCTGGAAACGGGGCCCCAGATCGATCCCAGGGCGTGGCCCGCGCGATACCTACGGCTGACAAGGCAAATCCGGTCACCCTCGCCGCGATCTCTTCTCAGAGAGGCGTGTATGCCCGCACGCGGTGCCGCAGTCAGGTAGAATCGAGAGGTCGTCGGTAGGCCTCCCTTCGGGATATCCCCTCCGGATGGCGTCACATCTCGAGACTGGCAGGAGCACTATGTCCATGACCCCGAATTCCACTGAGGACCTGCCGGACAACTCGTACGGTGCCGATCAGATCCAGGTGCTCGAGGGTCTCGAGGCGGTGCGCAAGCGCCCCGGCATGTACATCGGTTCGACCGGTCCGCGCGGTCTCCACCACCTCGTGTACGAGATCGTCGACAACGCCGTGGACGAGGCGCTCGCCGGCTACTGCGACACGATCGAGGTGCTCATCCGCCGTGACGGCGGACTCCGCGTCGCCGACAACGGCCGCGGCATCCCCGTCGGCATGCACAAGACCGAGGGCAAGTCGACCGTCGAGGTCGTGCTCACCATCCTGCACGCGGGCGGTAAGTTCGGCGGCGGCGGATACGCGGTCTCCGGTGGTCTGCACGGCGTCGGCAGCTCCGTCGTCAACGCGCTGTCGAAGGAGCTCGACGTCGAGGTGCGCCGCGAGGGCCACGTCTGGCGGCAGAGCTACAAGAACGGCGTGCCCGAGGCTCCGCTGTCGCAGGACGAGTCGTCGGATGAGACCGGCACCATCATCACCTTCTGGCCGAACGACGAGATCTTCGAGACCGTCGTCTTCGACTACGAGACGCTGCGCACCCGGTTCCAGCAGTACGCGTTCCTCAACAAGGGACTGAAGATCACGCTCACCGACGAGCGCGAGCACGAGGGCGAAGACGAGCCGCGTCACGACACGTTCCTCTACGAGCGCGGTCTGGTCGACTACGTCGAGTACCTCAACTCGGCGAAGAAGGTCGAGGTCGTGCACCCCGAGGTCATCTCGTTCGAGTCGGAGGACAAGGAGCGCCGCATCGCGCTCGAGGTCGCGATGCAGTGGACGACCGCCTACAGCGAGAGCGTGCACACCTACGCGAACACGATCAACACCCACGAGGGCGGCACCCACGAGGAGGGCTTCCGTGCGGCGCTCACCACGCTGGTGAACAAGTACGCCCGCGAGAAGACGATCCTCAAGGAGAAGGACGAGAACCTCACCGGCGACGACGTCCGCGAGGGACTGACCGCCGTCATCTCCGTGAAGCTCGGCGAGCCGCAGTTCGAGGGTCAGACCAAGACGAAACTCGGCAACACCGAGGCGAAGTCGTACGTGCAACGCGTGGTCGGCGAGCAGCTCGCCGATTGGTTCGACCGCAACCCGACGCTCGCGCGCGACGTCATCCGCAAGGCCATCCAGGCGTCGCAGGCCCGCATGGCGGCGCGGAAGGCGCGTGAGCAGACCCGTCGCAAGGGCCTGCTCGAGTCGGGCGGCATGCCCGGCAAGCTCAAGGACTGCCAGAGCAAGGACCCGGCGCGCAGCGAGATCTTCCTCGTCGAGGGCGACTCGGCCGGCGGATCCGCGGTGCAGGGGCGCAACCCCGAGACGCAGGCGATCCTGCCGCTGCGCGGCAAGATCCTCAACGTCGAGAAGGCGCGACTCGACCGGGCGCTCGGCAACAACGAGGTTCAGTCGATGATCACCGCGTTCGGTGCGGGCATCGGCGACGACTTCAACCCCGAGAAGGCCCGCTACCACAAGATCGTGCTCATGGCCGATGCCGACGTCGACGGCCAGCACATCACGACGCTCCTGCTGACGCTGCTGTTCCGCTACATGCGGCCGCTCATCGAGATGGGGTACGTCTACCTCGCCCAGCCGCCGCTGTACCGCCTCAAGTGGACCAACGCCGAGCACGAGTACGTCTACAGCGACCGCGAGCGCGACGCGCTGCTCACCGAGGGGATCGCCGCCGGCAAGCGGATCCCCAAGGAGAACGGCATCCAGCGCTACAAGGGTCTCGGCGAGATGGACTACAAGGAGCTGTGGGAGACCACGATGAACCCGGAGACCCGCACGCTGCTGCAGGTCACGCTCGAGGACGCCGCCGTGGCCGACGGGGTGTTCGCGACGCTCATGGGTGAAGACGTGGATGCGCGCCGCACCTTCATCCAGCAGAACGCCAAGGACGTCCGGTTCCTCGACATCTGATCGACTGCCTGGCGCCGGTGCGCGCCGGGCACCCCACCGCATCCGGTGCCCTGGGGCACCCCGCACGACGAGACGAAGAGTAGATGGCAGACGAGACCACCCCCACCACCGAGGGCACCCCGGGCGACAAGATCGAGCAGGTCGACCTGCAGCTCGAGATGCAGCGCTCCTACCTGGACTACGCGATGAGCGTCATCGTCGGGCGCGCGCTGCCCGAGGTGCGTGACGGCCTCAAGCCGGTGCACCGCCGCGTGATCTACGCGATGTACGACGGCGGCTACCGGCCCGATCGCGCGTTCTCGAAGTGCTCGCGTGTGGTCGGCGACGTCATGGGGCAGTTCCACCCGCACGGCGACTCCCCGATCTACGACGCGCTCGTGCGCCTCGTGCAGCCGTGGAGCCTCCGCTACCCGCTCGCGCTCGGGCAGGGCAACTTCGGGTCGCCCGGAAACGACGGCGCCGCGGCCCCGCGGTACACCGAGACGAAGATGGCCCCGCTCGCGCTCGAGATGGTGCGGGACATCGGCGAAGACACCGTCGACTTCCAGGACAACTACGACGGCCGCACTCAGGAGCCGACGATCCTGCCGAGCCGGTTCCCGAACCTGCTCGTCAACGGCTCGGTCGGCATCGCGGTTGGCATGGCCACCAACATCCCGCCGCACAACCTGCGTGAGGTCGCCGACGCGGCCCTCTGGCACCTCGCCAACCCCGAGGCGCCCCGCGAGGAGCTGCTCGAGGCGATCATGCAGCGGATCAAGGGACCGGACTTCCCGACCGGGGCCCAGATCCTCGGCGTGAAGGGCATCCACGACGCGTACCGCACCGGCCGCGGCTCGATCACGATGCGCGCGGTCGTCAACGTCGAGGAGATCCAGGGCCGCACCTGCCTCGTCGTCACCGAGCTGCCGTACCAGGTCAACCCCGACAACCTCGCGATCAAGATCGCCGACCTCGTCAAGGACGGACGACTCGGCGGCATCGCCGACATCCGCGACGAGACCTCTGGACGCACCGGTCAGCGCCTGGTCATCGTGCTCAAGCGCGACGCCGTCGCGAAGGTCGTGCTCAACAACCTGTACAAGCACACGCAGCTGCAGGAGAACTTCGGCGCGAACATGCTCGCGATCGTCGACGGCATCCCGCGCACCCTGCCGATCGACGGGTTCATCACGCACTGGGTCGACCACCAGATCGACGTCATCGTGCGCCGCACCCGGTACCGCCTCAACGAGGCCGAGGCCCGTGCCCACATCCTGCGCGGCTACCTCAAGGCGCTCGACGCCCTCGACGAGGTCATCGCCCTCATCCGCCGTTCGCCGGCCGTCGACGACGCCCGATCCGGCCTCATCGAGCTGCTCGGCATCGACGAGCTGCAGGCGAACGCGATCCTCGACCTGCAGCTGCGCCGCCTCGCCGCGCTCGAGCGTCAGAAGATCATCGACGAGCACGACGCGATCGAGGCGAAGATCGCCGACCTGCAGGACATCCTCGACACCCCGGCGCGTCAGCGCGCCATCGTGTCGGAGGAGCTCACCGACATCGTGACGAAGTTCGGCGACGACCGCCGCACCGAGATCATGTTCGGCTTCGACGGCGACGTGAGCGTCGAGGACCTCATCCCCGAAGAGGAGATGGTGGTCACGATCACCCGTGGCGGCTACATCAAGCGCACCCGCAGCGACAACTACCGCAGCCAGCGCCGCGGCGGCAAGGGCGTGCGCGGGGCCGCGCTGCGTGCGGACGACGTGGTGGAGCACTTCTTCGTCACCACCACGCACCACTGGCTGCTGTTCTTCACCAACACCGGCCGGGTCTACCGCGCCAAGACGTACGAACTGCCCGAGGGCGGTCGCGACGCGAAGGGTCAGCACGTCGCGAATGTGCTCGCCCTGCAGCCGGACGAGCAGATCGCACAGGTGCTCGACATCCGTGACTACGGCGTGGCACAGTACCTCGCCCTCGCGACCCGCGGCGGTCTCATCAAGAAGACCGCGCTACGCGAGTACGACACGAACCGCACCGGCGGCATCATCGCGATCAACCTGCGCGAGGGCGACGAGCTCGTCGCCGCGATGCTCGTGGACGACGACAGCGACCTGCTGCTCGTGTCGCGCAAGGGCATGTCGCTGCGCTTCACGGCGACGGATGCGGCGCTGCGCCCGATGGGCCGATCCACCTCCGGCGTCATCGGCATGCACTTCCGCGACGGCGACGAACTGCTCTCCGCCTCAGTCGTGTCGCACACCGGATACGTGTTCGTGGTGACCGAGGGCGGCTTCGCCAAGCGCACCGCCGTCGACCAGTACCGCGTGCAGGGCCGTGGCGGTCTGGGCATCAAGGTGGCCAAGCTCGAGGAGCGTCGCGGCGATCTCGCGGGCGCGCTCATCGTGGACGAGGACGACGAGGTGCTCGTGGTTCTCGCCGGAGGCAAGGTGGTACGCTCTGCCGTGGCCGAGGTCCCGGCCAAGGGTCGGGACACGATGGGGGTCGTGTTCGCCCGTTTCGACGAGGATGACCGCATCATCGCGGTCGCCCGGAACAGCGAACGCAACCTCGAAGTGGCGATCGCCGAGGGCGAGACCCCCGAGAACGACGCACCCGCTGAGGACGCGGAGAGCGGGAAGGACCTGACCGGCAATGAGTAGCGTCGCGGAGAAACTCCAGCGCAAGAGCCCGCGCCCGGCGAGCACGAAGCAGGTTCGCCTGAAGCTCGTCTACATCGACTTCTGGTCGGCGGTGAAGCTCTCGTTCCTGATCGCCCTCACGCTCGGGATCGTGCTCGTCGTCGTGGCCTTCCTGGTCTGGGTGGTGCTCAACCAGACGGGCATCTTCACTGACCTCGACGGCCTGCTGAGCGACATCATCGGCGACAGCTTCAGCCTCGCGGAGAGCTTCTCGCTCGCCCAGGTGATGACGTTCGCGCTCATCATCGCCGTGCTCAACACGGTGGTCGGCACGGCGCTCGGAGCGATCGCGAGCGTGCTGTACAACCTCAGCGTGCGCCTCACCGGCGGCCTGCTGGTCGGTTTCACCAACAGCTGATTACAAGAAAGCGTGGCCGGTAAGGTACCCTCTTACTCGGTCCACGGGGCTATAGCTCAGGCGGTTAGAGCGCTTCGCTGATAACGAAGAGGTCCCAGGTTCAAGTCCTGGTAGCCCCACCACCGACGGACCCCGTCCGCCGGACATCCGGCCCACTCGTCCACGACGGGTGAGGCCGGACCGCAGTCCCCGGGGCCTTAGCTCAGTTGGTAGAGCGCCTGCTTTGCAAGCAGGATGTCAGGAGTTCGATTCTCCTAGGCTCCACATCCTTGGTCAGCGGCCACCGCGCCGTCACAGGTTCCGGCCCCCGCGATACCGGGCGGCTGGGTGGCGCTCGGGAAGACGGGCGCCCGCGCCGAAGATGCGCTCCCGCAGCGTCTCGCCCGGGACGTAGGCCTCACGCATCCGTCCGCGCCGGCGCAATACGGGCACGACGAGTTCGCCGAAGTCGCGGATGGTCTCGAACGAGTGGTACTGACGCAGGTTGATGCCGTCGATGCCGTCGTCGTCGAGCCAGCTCTCGATCGTGTCGGCGACCTCCTCCGGACGACCGACGGCGAAGAACCGGGAATCCCACGACTGATCGGCGGCGCGGATGAACTGGCCGACGGTCAGATGCAACGGAAGGCCGCCCGCCGCGATCACGTCATGCCGGTCCTCCCGCTCGAGGGCTTCGCGCACGGTGATGGTCTCCGGATGCTCCAGCGGGTTGAAGGGCACGCTCATGTGGATGAACGCCCCCTCCGCGCTCGCCTTCGCCCGGTAACGCGCGAGCTTGTCGGCCACCTCGTCGTCGGTGGGTGCCGTGATCACGGTGGCCATGACGAGGAAGCGCAGGTCGTCGGCCCGACGTCCCTCCGCCACCGCCGCATCGCGCAGGGTGGCCATGTTGCGGTCGAGGGCACCCGGCGGCCGGTCGGCGGTGAAGAGCACCTCGGCGTGCTTGGCGGCGAACGCGATGCCGGCCTTCGATGCGCTCGCCTGGAACAGCAGGGGGGTGCGCTGCGGCGACGGTTCGGAGAGGTGGGGTCCCGCGACCTTGAAGTGCGTGCCGACGTGGTCGATGGGTCGCACCTTGAACGGGTCGGTGTAGACGCCGCGCTCGCGGTCGACGAGCACCGCGTCGTCATCCCACGAGCCCTCCCACAGCTTGTAGAGCACGTCGACGTACTCGTCGGCGATCTCGTAGCGGGTGTCGTGGGGGATCTCGGCGTCGAGGCCGAAGTTGCGGGCGGCGCTCGGCAGGTACGAGGTGACGATGTTCCAGCCGATGCGCCCCCTCGTGAGGTGGTCGAGCGTGCTCATCCGGCGAGCGAAGGCGAAGGGCGGTTCGTAGCTCGTCGAGAAGGTGACACCGAATCCGACGTGCTCGGTGACGGCGGCCATCGCGGGCACGACGAGCATCGGATCGTTGTTGGGGATCTGCAGACCCTCGCGCAGCGCCGGCTCGAGGCTCGACTTGTACACGTCGTAGCCGCCGATCACGTCCGCGATGAAGATCGCGTCGACACCGGCCGCCTCCGCCAGGCGCGCGAGTTCGGTCCAATAGCGGATGTCGGTGTACCGCTCGCGGTTGTTGCCGGGCAGCCGCCACAGGCCGTGCGTGATGTGGCCCGGGGTGTTCATCTCGAAGAGGTTCACCACGAGGCGCTTGGGATCGCTCATCGTCGCCCAGTCTGCCCGCACGCGCGCAGGATCGGATGCACGGGGTAATACCGCGCAATGTGCCGGGAGAACGCGAAAGGCCGGACCCCGCGGGGCCCGGCCTTCTCGCGAAGCGGATCAGATCTGGTTGGCGGGGGCCTCGTCGCCCGCGTCGGTGCGCGGCTCGAGCGGTTCCGGCTCGTCCTCGATCCAGAGGTCGTCGTCGGCCCGCAGGGTCTGCCAGATGGCGTACCCGACACCGGCGGCGGCGACCAGCCCGAGGGCGATCAGGATGAAGCGGCCGGGTCCCGGGGAGGGCTGCGGCTTGGCCTTGGCCAGGTGCGCGGCGACGGCGGCCTTCTTGCCGGTCTTCGCCACCTCGCGGCCGGCCTCGGCGGTGCGCTTGGCGAGCTCGACCTTCGACGACTCGATGAGGGCGAGGGTCGTGCCGAGTGCGGTCGCCAGCGCGGGGATGACGTCGTCGGTCACCTTGCTGCGGGCCGCGGTGGCCACCTTCTGCGTCGCGCCGATGCCGGTGGCGACGACGGGCACGACGCGTCCGTCGATCGTCTCGCGCAGCCGCGGCGACACCTCGTCGCGCGCGTAGGTGCTGAGGTGCTCCCTCGCCTGCTTGGCGACGGCGCTCGCGTGCTCGAGCACTTCGCGCTGCTCGTGCCAGACATCATTCGCCCGGCTCTTCAGCTTCTTGATCTCGCGTTGACGCTTTCGTGCCGATCCCATGGAAAGTCCTCCGTCGGTGAGTCGTGGCGAATCTGCTCAATCCTGCCACGCATGCCCTGTGCCACCCCTAGAGAATCGGTCCATCCTGTATGCCGCCTGACAGCGCGCGGTATGCGCTATGCGAGAATCGAGCAATGCCTCACCACACCGCGCTCGCGACCCTGCACACCAACCTCGGCGACATCCGCCTCGAGCTGTTCGGGGACCACGCGCCGAAGACCGTCAAGAACTTCGTCGGCCTCGCCACGGGCGAGATCGAGTGGACCCACCCCCAGTCGGGTGAGAAGTCCACCAAGCCCCTCTACGACGGTGTGATCTTCCACCGCATCATCAAGGACTTCATGCTCCAGGGCGGCGACCCCCTCGGCCAGGGCATCGGCGGACCGGGATACCAGTTCGACGACGAGATCCACCCCGAGCTCGATTTCTCGCAGCCCTACGTGCTCGCGATGGCGAACGCCGGCATCGACCGCGTCACCGGCGGCGGCACCAACGGTTCGCAGTTCTTCATCACGACCGTGCCCACGCCGTGGCTGCAGGGCAAGCACACGATCTTCGGTGTCGTCGCCGACGAGGAGTCCAAGCGCGTCGTCGACGCGATCGAGGCGGTGCCGACCGACGGTCGCGACCGTCCGCGCGAGGATGTCGTGATCTCGAGCGTCACCGTCGAACAGGTCTGACGACCCGAAGGTGAGTCAGCCAGCCGAGACCGCGGCCAACTACTGCTACCGGCACCCGGACCGGCAGAGCTGGGTGCTGTGCCAGCGCTGCGGGCGCACGATCTGCCCGGAGTGCCAGACGCAGGCGGCGGTCGGGGTGCACTGCCCCGAGTGCACCCGCGAAGCGCAGCAGAGCGTGCCGCGCACGAAGCCGCGCTGGACCGCGGCGGTGCGCCGGGGCTCCGGCACGCCCGTCGTCACCTACTCGCTCATGGGCGTGAGCGTCGTCGTGTTCGTGCTCATGTTCATCACCGGCGGCACCGGCGGTCTCGTAGGGCAGCAGGTGGCATACCTGCCCGTCCTGACGCTCACCGAACCGTGGCGGCTCATCACGTCGATGTTCGCGCACGCATCGATCTTCCACCTGCTGTTCAACATGTACGCCCTGTTCCTCTTCGGGCGTGAACTCGAGGTGCTCCTCGGCCGGGCGAGGTTCGCGGCGCTGTATCTCATCGCCGGACTCGGCGGCTCGGCCGCGGTCATGGTGCTCGCTCCGGCCTCGGCCGTGGTCGGAGCATCCGGCGCGATCTTCGGGCTCTTCGGCGCCTATTTCGTGATCACCCGGCACTTCGGCGGCAACGCCGTGCAGTTGCTCATCGTGATCGGGTTGAACTTCGCCCTCGCGTTCGTGTTCCCGAACATCTCGTGGCAGGCGCACGTGGGCGGGGCGATCTTCGGTGCCCTCGCGGCGCTCGTGCTGGTCAACACCCGCCGTCGTCAGCAGCGGCCGATCCAGATCGCCGGCCTCATCGGCCTCGGCGTCGTGGCGATCCTGCTGCTCGTCTCGCGGTTCTTCGTCAGCTACTGACGGCTGCCCCGACTTGTCGTGGGTCCAGGGTCGCCGAGCGTCCCCTCCCCGGACCGGCCGGGAAGTTATCCACAGGCCGTCCACAGTGGGGATGGATTACACGGCTGTGATTCTGCCCCCGCTCGGGGGGTGGGCACTGCAGGTCAGCGCCACCTCGTGGTCATGAGGAATCCGATGAACATGATGCCGAAGCCGACCAGGATGTTCCACGGGCCGAGGCTCGGCACGGGCAGCTGGCTGTTGCTCAGGTAGAAGACGATGATCCAGACGAGCCCGAGCAGCATGAACCCGAACATGACGGGCTTGAACCACACCGGGTTGGGAGCGTCCTCAGCGGAGCGACCGTTCGAGTCGCCGGTGGGGCGGGGAGTGCTTCGGGCCATGCGGGCCAGTGTACCGGGAACGCCGTGGACACCGCCCGATACGAAGCATGTCCTCGTCACCGACCGTCCATCCGCGCCGCCTAGAATCGACGGCATGTCCGAGCAGTTGCGTCCGCGCGAGCGATCGGCCCGACGGCGGACGCGACCGCGTCAGCGGGTCTCGATCGTCGGCGTGCTCGGCGAGCTGCTCATCACCGCGGGTGTGTTCGTGATGCTGTTCCTCGGCTGGCAGCTGTGGTTGAACGACATCATCGTGGGCGACCAGCAGGAGCAGGCCGCACAGGAGCTCGTCGAGAGCTGGCCGCGAGCCGAAGGCGGCACGGCCGTGCCGCCCGCGGTGCAGCCCTCGGACGAGGCACCCGCGGTCGTCGCGGCGCCGGATGACGGCACCGCGTTCGCGACGCTCATCGTGCCGCGTCTCGGTGCGGACTACATGCGTCCGATCGCGCAGGGTGTGGGACACAACGTGCTGAACAGCACGCGACTCGGCATCGGCCACTACCCGTCGACGCAGATGCCCGGCGAGGTCGGCAACTTCGTGCTCGCCGCGCACCGCAAGGCGTACGGCGGCGGCTTCGAGAACATCAACTCGCTGCACGTGGGCGACCACATCTACGTCGCCACGCCGGAGGGCTGGTACCAGTACGCGTACCGCAGCAGCGAGTACGTGCGTCCGACCGGCGTCGGCGTGCTCGCCCCGGTGCCGCAGATGCCGGACGCGGCACCCACCGACCGCATCATCACGCTCACCACCTGCAACCCTCTGTTCTCCACGGCGGAGCGCATCGCGGCATACGGGGTGTTCGAGGGCTGGTATCCCGCGGCCGGCGGACCTCCCGAGGAGATCGCGGAGCTCGTGAACACGGCGGGAGGCGCCTGATGTACGCGGCCCTGTGGCGCATCCTGCCCGGACCCTGGTGGGTTCGGCTGTTCCTGCTGCTCGTGCTCGTGGCGCTCGTGCTCACGGCGTGCGTACTCTGGGTGTTCCCCTGGGTCAACGAGATCGTGGCCCCGACCGAAGCGACGGTGGAGTGATGGCCCGCATCCTCGTGATCGACAACTACGACAGCTTCGTCTACACGCTCAACGGCTACCTGCTGCAGCTCGGCGCGGAGACCGAGGTCGTACGCAACGACGCCTTCACCGCGGCCGACGCACCCTCGGTGGTCGGTGAGTACGACGCGGTGCTGCTCTCGCCCGGCCCCGGCGCTCCGGCGGATGCGGGCGTCTCGATCCGACTCGTGCACCACGCGCTCGAGGCGGACGTGCCGTTGCTCGGGGTGTGCCTCGGACACCAGGCGATCGCGGAGGCGCTCGGCGCCACGGTCACCCACGCCGAAGAGCTCATGCACGGTAAGACCTCGCGCATCGAACACGACGGCAGTGACTTCTACGACGGCGTGCCGCAGCCGTTCACGGCGACGCGGTACCACTCGCTCGCCGTCGTCGACTCGACCGTACCCGCCGAGCTCGTCGTCACGTCGCGCACGAGCGGCGGCGTCATCATGGGCGTGCGGCACGAATCGGCCGAGGTGTACGGCGTGCAGTTCCACCCGGAGTCCGTGCTCACCGAGGGCGGCTACCGGATGCTCGGCAACTGGCTCGCGCGAGTCGGGATGCCCGAGGCGGCGGAGAAGGCCAAGGGCCTGACCCCGCTCATGACGGGCGCCTGAGCGCCGCGCTACCCGCCGGTCGAGTAGGCGCGGCGGAGCCCGCCGTATCGAGACCTCGATGCGGGGACGCGGCCACGGGTGATTCTGAGGGAGATCTCGATACGAGCGCGGGGCGCCCTACTCGATCAGCGGATGGCGGGGGTCGCGGCGGAGCAGCGGGTCAGTCGGCGGAGCAGACCGTGATGGTGATGGGCGACTTCTGCGGGTGCTTGCCGGGCGGCAGCGACTGGGTGCTGACCGAACCTCCGGAGCATCCGGTGTCGACCTCGACCTCGACGACGAGCTGCAGCTGACTGAGCGCCGCGCTCGCGACATCCGAGGGCTGGTTCACGACATTCGGCACCTCGACCGTGCCACTGCTGACGAACAGGATGAACTCCTGCCCGGTCGGCGCGGTGGCGCCCTCCGGCTCGGTGCGGATGAGCGCCCCCTCGGGCACATCCGGCGAGTCGATCGTGCGCGTCTCGCCGACCTTGAACCCGGCATCGAGCAGGGCCTGGCTGGCCTGATCGGCCGGCAGTCCGGCGATGGCGGGCACCGGCTCCTGCTGCGGACCGGTCGAGACCCACACCTTGATGAGTTGCCCGGGGGTGACGCGCACCGATTCGTCCGACGGTGGATCGGTGCGGATGATCTGCCCGGACGGCACATCGCCGCTCGCCTCGGCGAACTGCTTCGGCTCCAGTTCGGCGTTGATGAGCGCCTCGGAGCCCTCCTCCCATGTCTGCCCGGTGACATCCGGCACGACGATCGAGGCCGAGGGCTCGAGTTGCGGTCCGCTGAGGTTGAACACCCAGAAGACGACGGCGACGACGACCATCGCCATCGTCAGCACACCGGCCCAGATCCACACCGCCGGCGGACGGGTCTGGGTGCGCACGATGCGGTCGTCTTCATCGACCGTGAGCTGCCGCACCGTCGCCTCGGCGCCGGAGACCCGGTTCGGGTTCACCCCGAAGAGGGTGGACTGGAAGTCGGTGTCGGTGGGCTCCGGCCGCTGGGGAACCTTGCCCTCGGCGGCGCTTTCGGCGTCGGTGCGGAACTCGGAGGCGTTCTGGTAGCGGTCGAAACGGTCCTTCGACAGCGCACGGAGCACGACCGCGTCGATCGCGGGTGAGACCTTCGGGTTGAACCGGCTCGGGGGCACGGGCGCTTCGCTCACGTGCTGGTAGGCGACGGCGACCGGGCTGTCGGCCTGGAACGGCGGACGACCGGTGAGCATCTCGAAGAGCACGACGCCGGCCGAGTACAGGTCGGTGCGCGCGTCGACGGGTTCGCCGCGGGCCTGCTCGGGCGAGAAGTACTGGGCGGTGCCGAGGATGGCGCTCGTCTGCGCGACGTTCGCGCTCGAGTCGGAGATGGCCCGGGCGATGCCGAAGTCCATCACCTTCACCTGGCCGGTGGGCGTCACCATGATGTTGCCCGGCTTGATGTCGCGGTGCACCACGCCGGCCCGGTGCGAGTACTCGAGGGCGGTGAGCACCCCGGCGATGATGCGGATGGCCTCGGCCGGGTCGAGCGGACCGTCCTCGATGATGTCGCGCAGCAGTCGGCCCTGCACGTGCTCCATCACGATGAACGGCAGCTGCAGCTCGTGCCCGTTCGCGTCGGTGATGGTCTCCTCGCCCGCGTCATAGACGCGCACGATCGTCGGATGCGCCATGCGGGCGGCGGCCTGCGCCTCCTGGCGGAAGCGCGTGCGGAACGCGGGATCGTTGGCGAGCGCTGGTCGCAGCAGCTTGATCGCGACGCGACGGCCGAGTCGTGCATCCGTGCCCGCGTGCACCTCGGCCATGCCACCCCGACCGAGCAGCTCGCCGATCTGGTAGCGCCCCGCGAGAGTGCGCACGGTCTCGGTCACGCCGTCGACCATGCGGTGCCTCCCGTAGCTGTGTAGTGCGCTGCCAGTGTAACCGCCGCGATCGACCCGAGCGGATCTCAGCAGTGCTTAGCCGTCGCCCTCGCCCTCGCCGGGGTCGACGGCCGGATTGCTGGTGATGACGGTCTCGTCGGAGGGGGCGGAGACGAGGTCACCGCAGTTCGCGACGTAGGTGATCGTCGTCTGCCCGCCCTCGACCGGCGGCGTGACCTGCATCGAGGTGACGCCCGCGCCGACGGGGTTGGGCTGGCTCGCGATGCCGTTGTTGACGGTGAAGGTGTAGCCGCTGAGGCTCGTGCCCGCGGGGCATCCGGCGTACTGCGGCCAGCTGATGTTCACGGGCACGCCGCCGGGCTTCGTCGGGCCGCCGGGCACGGTGACCGCGACGGGCGCGGCGGGAGTGGCGAGGGGTCCGTAGATCGTGCCGGTGATGGTGGTGCCCTCTTGCACGTTGCCGGTCGGGTTCACCGAGTACACGGTGCCCACCTGGTCCGCGCTCTCCGCGGCGTTGCCGGTCTGCACGTCGGCGACGAGCCCGAGGTTCGCGATCTCGGCGCGGAACTCCTCCTCGGTCATGCCGATGAACTGCGAGCCGTTGCCGAGCGGGACCGCCTCGGGCTCCGGCTCCGCCGACGGCGACGAGGGTGCCGGCGGCGTGCTCGGCGCGCTCGCGCTCGGCGAGCGCGAGGCGTCGCCTCCGCCGTCGCGGGCGTTGTTCTGCTGCACCACGAGGGCGATGATGCCGCCCACGACGATGATGGCGAGCAGCACGACGAGGGCGATGAGCGGCCACGTCCAGGCGCTGCGCTTGCGCGTCTCCGTCGGGGTGGTCTCGGCCGGCGGCTCGTCGAGCGGGGTCGCCGACAGCACGCGCGTCGCGCTCGTCATTCCACCGGGGATCGCGGTGGTCGCCGCGGTGGCGCCGCCGATGACGGCGGCGGCTCCGAGTACTGCCGGCACGCTCGCGGCGGCGCCGTTCACGTCTCCGCGACGCAGCGCCTGGGCCGCGCGCGCGAGATGCTGCGCCGAGGCGGGCCGTTCCTCCGGCCGCTTGGCGATGCACGAGAGCACGAGGTTTCGTACCGGCTCCGAGACGGTTGCGGGCAGGTCCGGCGGCGTCTCGTTGATCTGCGCCATCGCGATGGCGACCTGCGATTCGCCGGTGAACGGACGACGACCGGCGAGGGCTTCGTACGCGACGATGCCGAGCGAGTAGATGTCGGTGCTCGGCGAGGCGGGGTGTCCGCTCGCCTGCTCCGGCGAGAGGTACTGCACCGTGCCCATGACCTGACCGGTGGCGGTCAGCGGCACCTGGTCGGCGATGCGGGCGATGCCGAAGTCGGTGATCTTGACGCGACCGTCGGGGGTGATGAGCAGGTTGCCGGGCTTGATGTCGCGGTGCACGAGCCCGGCCGCGTGGGCGGCCTGCAGGGCGGATGCGGTCTGCGCGACGATGTCGAGCACGCGGTCGGTCGAGAGGATGCGCTCCCGCTCGAGTACCGCCGAGAGCGCCTCACCGGGCACGAGCTCCATGACGAGGAAGGCGCTGCCCTCCTCCTCGCCGTAGTCGAAGACGTTCGCGATGCCCTCGTGGTTCACCAGTGCGGCGTGACGTGCCTCCGAGCGGAACCGCTCGAGGAAGTTCGGGTCGCCGAGGTACTCGTCCTTGAGGATCTTGATCGCGACGGTACGGCCGATGACGAGGTCGGTGGCCTGCCACACCTCGCCCATGCCGCCGATCGCGACACGAGACGACAGTTGGTATCGACCACCGAAGGTGAGGCCGCTGGTGGGTCTCATCTGTTAAGCACCGCCTCTATGACTCTCTTGGCGATCGGCGCGGCGACCTGGTTTCCGAAGGCCGACTGCCCGCGCCCACCCCCGTTCTCGACTACCACCGCGATGGCGATCTCGGGGTCGGTCGCGGGGGCGAATCCGGTGAACCAGAGCGTGTACGGATCGTCAGCTCCGTTCTCCGCCGTTCCGGTCTTACCCGCCACGTCGACGCCACCAATTCTGGCATTGCTGGCCGCCCCGTTCGCGACGCTCGCGACCATCATTTGCGTAACTGTTGCCGCCGTCTGCTCCGAGATCGGGGTGTTGTACACGCTCGGCTGATGCGTCTGCAGCTCCGACAGGTCGGGGGCGATGACCTTCTCGACGAGGGTCGGCTCCATGAGCTTGCCCTTGTTGCCGATCGCGGCGCTCATGAGCGCGACCTGCAGGGGGGTGACCCGGTCGTCCTCCTGGCCGAACGAGGCGAGCATGAGCCGGTCTTCGCTGAGGTCGTTCGGGAACACGCTCGGGGTCACCGGCATCGGCACCTCGAAGCGGTGACCGAATCCGAAGGCCTCGGTGTACCGGTTCAGGGTGTCCTGTCCGATGGTGACGCCGAACTGCGCCATCGGGATGTTGCAGCTGAGGCGCAGCGCATCCGCGAGACTCACCGTCTCGCCCGGCCCGCACGCGCCGCCGTCGGCGTTGTGGATGTTCGTCGAGGTGCCCGGCAGTTGGAACGTCGCGGGGTTCTGCGCCTGGCTGTCGGGCGTGAGCGCTCCGCTGTCGATGCCGGCGGCGGCGAGCAGCGGCTTGAACGTCGAACCGGGGTGGTAGAGACCGCCGCCGATCGCGCGGTTCACGAGCGGGTTGTCGGCCGCCTCGTCGAGCGCCTTGTAGTTCGCGATGACCGCATCGGTGTCGTGGCCGGCGAGCAGGTTCGGGTCGTAGGTGGGCTTGGAGACCATGGCGATGATCTCGCCCGTCTTGGGGCGCACCGCGACGATCGCGCCGCGCTGATCCCCGAGGGCGTCCCACGCCGCCTGCTGGGCGACCGGGTCGATGGTGAGCTCGACGGAGGCGCCCTTCGGGTCCTGCCCGGTGATGATGCCGTTGATCTGGTCGAGGAACTGGCTGTTCGCCGTGCCGCTCAGCACGTCGTTGAGCTCGTCCTCGATGCCGGCGTTTCCCTGGTTGAGGGTGAAGTAGCCGGTGATGGGGGCGTACAGCTGCGCCGTCTCGGGCGGGTACACGCGTTGGAACTTGTACTCGTCGTCGACCGGCACCGACTGCGCGATCGGCTGACCGTCGACGAGGATCTGCCCGCGTTCGGCGGAATAGCTCTCGAAGAGGGTGCGCCGGTTGCGGTCGTCGGCGCGCAGCGAATCCGCCTGCACGACCTGGATGACACTCGTGGAGAGGAAGAGCGCGACGAACATGCCGAGCACGACCATGCTGACGCGCTTGAGTTCCTTGTTCATTCGATCACCGCCCGGGGTTGGTGGCGCACCGTGTCGGAGAGCCGCAGCAGCAGCGCCACGATGATCCAGTTCGCGACGAGGCTCGAGCCGCCCGCGGCGAGGAACGGGGTCGTGAGTCCGGTAAGCGGGATCACGCGGGTGACGCCGCCGATGACGACGAACACCTGCAGCGCGATCACGAACGACAGACCCACCGCGAGCAGCCGGCCGAAGTCGTCCTGCCCGTTGAACCCGATGCGGAACCCGCGGGCGACCAGCAGGAGGTACAGCGCGAGCAGCGCGAAGAGACCGATCAGACCGAGCTCTTCGCCGAGCGCGGTGACGATGTAGTCGCTCTCGGCGAGCGGGGTGAGGTCGGGTCGGCCCTCGCCGAGCCCGGTGCCGAGCAGGCCGCCGTCGGCCATGCCGAACAGGCCCTGCACGAGCTGGAAGCTGCCGCCGCGCGCGTCGTACAGCGCGGGGTCGAAGGGGTTGAGCCACGCGTTGACGCGGCCCTCGACGTAGTCGAGCGTGCGCGAGGCGATGAGGGCACCGCCGAAGAACAGCCCCAGGCCGAGCACGATCCAGCTGCCGCGGCCGGTGGCGGTGTAGATCATCACGAGGAACAGCCCGAAGTAGAGCAACGAGGTTCCGAGGTCGCGCTGCACGACGAGCACGACCATCGCGACGGCCCAGATGACGAGGATGGGGCCGAGATCGCGGGCACGCGGGAAGCGCATCCAGAGGATCTTGCGACCCATCATCGACAAGGACTCGCGGGCCGTCATGAGGTAGCCGGCGAAGAACACGGCCAGCGCGATCTTGGCGAGCTCGCCGGGCTGGAACGACGCGACGCCGAGGTTCACCCACAGGCGAGCACCGTTGATGGTCTGCCCGATCACCGGCAGCATCGGCAGCAGCAGCAGCGCGATGCCCGTGAACATGGCGATGTACCGGTAGCGGGCGAGCACGCGGTGGTTGCGGATGCCGAGCAGCACCGCTCCGGCGATCACCATCGCGATCGTCGTCCACACGATCTGCCGCACGCTGAACGACGCCCAGCCGGAGAAGCCCTCGGCGATGTCGAGCCGGTAGATCATCGCGATGCCGACCATGTTGAGCGTGAGCGCGATCGGCAGCACGAACGGGTCGGCGTCGCGCGCGGTGACCCGCAGCACGACGTGGATGATGAGGGCGAGCACCGCCGGCATCGAGGCGAGCACGACGATCGGGCTGTCGATCGCGTCGAGGGCCCCGAGCTGCACGAGCAGCATCGCCGAGACGCCGATGCCCGCGGCGAGCACGAGCAGTGCGAGCTCGAGGTTGCGCAGCTTCGCGGGTTCGCGCAGCTTCACGCGGATCGTCTCGGTGAGCGCCGGGCGCCCGCGCGGCGGCGTGCGCGCGTCGGAGGGGATGGGGCTGGTCGCGGTCACTCGGGCAGCCTCTCCACGATCTCGCGAGCCTCACGGAGGTTGTCGGCGTTGATCGTGCGTTCGATCTGCTCGCGGCTGAACGTGGGCAGGTCGTCGACTCGGATGTCGGTGACCTCGTGCACGCTCGAGAGCCCGATCGGGCCGATGGTCTGCTGCACGCCGCGGAAGATGGCGACCCGGCCGTCGGTCGCGCCGACGTAGTAGTGCGACTGGGTCCACTGGTATCCGGCGATCGCGGCGATTACGACGGCGATCGCGGCGAGGGCGATGAGCCCGAGCCAGGTGATGCGGCGGCGGCGTGCGCGGCGCTTGTCCTCCGCGATGAGCTCGGCGAGGTACTCGTCGGACTCGGGTTCGAAGTGGCTGTCCTCGGCCGTCGCCTTGAGCGGATGCAGCAGCAGGGTGGGCAGACGCAGCGAGCGGCGCGCGGGCTCGTTCTCGAACGAGAGCGGCGCGGCCGCGGATCCGACCATCACCGGAGGATCGGTGGCGGAGTCGCCCGACTCGTCGACATCGACGACGACGACGGTCACGTTGTCGGGGGCGCCGACGTCGAGGCTCTCCTTGATGAGCCGTTCGGCGGCGTGCGCGACGACGGGAGTGGAGGCGAGCACCGTGTGGATGCGCTCCTCGCTCACATAGCTGCTGAGCCCATCCGAGCACAGCAGCCAGCGGTCGCCGGGCCGCGTGTCGATCACCGTCGTGTCGATCTCCGGGGCCGCGTCGACGTCGCCGAGCACGCGCATGAGCACGGAGCGGCGCGGGTGCACCGCCGCCTCCTCGGGGGTGATGCGGCCGCTGTCGACGAGTCGTTGCACGAACGTGTGGTCGGCGGTGATCTGCTTGAGCTCGCCGTCGCGGAACAGGTAGATGCGCGAGTCGCCGATGTGGGCGAGGGCGAGCCGGTTGCCGACGCGCAGGATGCCGCTCACCGTCGTGCCCATGCCGGTGAGTTCCGGATGCTCGAACACCGTCTCGGCGAGCAGCTGGTTCGCCGCGATGAGTGCCGACTGCAGGGCGAACTCGGCGTCCGGTGCCGACGGGTACTCGTGGTCGATCTCGGAGATGCGCTTGATCGCGATCGCGGAGGCGACGTCGCCGCCGGCATGGCCGCCCATCCCGTCGGCGACGACGAAGAGGTGCCGGCCCGCGTATCCGGAGTCCTGGTTGTTGGACCGGATCTTCCCGACGTGGGAGGCGGCCGCGCTCTTGCCCGAGGTCGTCATGGCCCTACCGTCGGAGCTCGAAGCTCGTGGTACCGATCGTCACGGGAGTGTTGAAGGGGATCTTGGTCGGCACCGTCACCCGCTTGCCCTGCAGGAAGGTGCCGTTGGTCGAGTCGAGGTCCTGCACGACCCACTCGTCGTTCCAGAGCATGAGTCGGGCGTGGTGGGTGGAGGTGTAGTCGTCGCGGATCACGAGGCCCGACTCGCTCGAGCGGCCGATCGTGAGCTGTTCGCCCGGGAGGTCGATCTCGAGGCCCTGTTTCGGCCCCGACGTGATGACGAGGCGCGTGGCGCGACCGCCGCCGGTCGGCACCGGGGTGCTGGGGGAGCGCGGGGCGCTCTGCTGCTGCGAGATGCGCTCGGTCACGGTGGCGGCGCCGCCGACCGGGCTCTGCGGGAACTGCTGCACCTGCGGGCCCTGACCCTCGGGCATCCGACGCACCCGGGAGCCGAACAGGTCGGAGCGCAGTGCGTAGACGATGGCGAAGACGAAGACCCACAGCAGCGCGAGGAACCCGATGCGCAGCAGGAGCAGGGTCAGCTCGCTCGTGCCGTCACCCATCAACGCCCCCCGTCACGGGCGGGCCGGACGTCGGCGTACGGGTCGGAGGACTGGGCGAGCACTCGGAACACGATACGGGTGCGGCCGATGTCGATGACCGAATCCGGCGGGAGTGGCGCCTTCGTGACGGGTGCTCCGTTGAGCTTCGAGCCGTTCGTGGAGCCCAGGTCGTTGACCTGCGCCCGCTCGCCGTCCCAGATGATCTCGACGTGTTTGCGGGAGATGCCGGTGTCGTCGACGGTGATGTCGGCCTCGGATCCGCGGCCGATGACCGTGCGGGACCGGGTGATCGGGTGACGCTTGCCGGCGATGTCGAGCACGGGGGTCCAGGCGACCGAGCCCTTCACGTTCTCGGAGCTGACCTCGATCATCCCCTGGCTCAGGTGCGGGTGTTCGACCAGCTGGATCGAGATGCCGCCCGCGAACGAGTAGTGCTGGGCGGTCGCGTGGCGCTGCACGAGCTGCACGAGCTCGTCGTTGAGCGAGGGTCCGAGCTGCGACATCCGCTGGTAGTCGACGCTGCTGAGACCCACGGTGAAGCGGTTGGGCACGAGGATGCGGTCGCGCGAGACGACGGCGGCCTTCGTGTCGAGCTCGCGCCGCAGGGCGCTCGTGATCTCGAGAGGCTGGAGACCACTCTTGAAGGTCTTGGCGAACGCGCCGTTGACGGCACGTTCGAGACCCCGCTCGAAGTTGTCGAGAAGCCCCAAGGTTTCTCCCTCTCAGCCTGCTGAACTTCCGACATGTTAGCCGTGCGGCGTGCTGCCCCCCTGTTAAGCGGGATGAGCAGGGGTGCGGCGCTCGCCGCGGCGGGACGGCGCAGACCATCCACCGTTGACGAGTGCGGCGTCACGCGCCTAGGCTCGGACGCGGCCGTGAACGTTCACGGCCCACACGCTTCCGAGCCGAAGGAGTCCTCCGGATGACCGACGACAACGCCACCCCCGCCGCCTCGATGGGCTGGGCCGTTCTGGGCCCGGGCGGCATCGCCCGGCGCTTCGCCTCCCAGCTGCCCGCATCCGGCGGCCGCCTCGTGGCGGTCGGATCGAGCGACCGGGCGCGTGCCGCGGCGTTCGCGCAGGAGTTCGGCGCGGACGACGCCACCGTGGGCGACTACGCCGCCGCGCTCGCCGATCCCGCCGTCGAGGCGGTGTACGTCGCGACGGTGCACACGGGACACGCGCGACTGGTGCTGCAGGCGATCGAGGCGGGTAAGCACGTGCTGTGCGAGAAGCCGCTCGCGCCGAACGCGGGCACCGTGATGGCCATGGTCGACGCGGCCCGATCGGCCGGCGTCACGCTCGTCGAGGCGTACATGTACCGCTTCCACCCGCAGACCCGCCGCGTACTCGAGCTCGTGCGCGAGGGCGCGATCGGCGACCTGGTGCACATCGACGCCTCGTTCTCGTTCCACGCGCAGGGCGCGGAGGGACGGCTCTTCGATCCGGCGACGGCGGGTGGCGGCATCCTCGACGTCGGCGGCTACCCGATGTCGTTCGCGCGGGCCGTCGCGGGCGCGGCGGTCGGCAAGGGGTTCGTCGAGCCGACGGGCCTCACCGCCCGCGGCGCCCTCGCGAACGGCATCGACGAGTGGTCCGTGGCATCCGTCACCTTCGCCGGCGGGGTCACCGCGTCGCTGCGCACCGGTGTGCGGCTCGACGACCCGGCGACGGCGACCGTGTACGGCACGCGCGGCACCATCCGCCTCGACGACCCGTGGACGATCGCCGAGCGGTCGGAGCTGATCCTCTCGGTCGTCGGCGAGAGCCCGCAGACGATCACGTTCGGCGACGCGAAGCCGTATGCGCTCGAGGCGGCGGGTCTCGTCGACGCCGCCCGCGCCGGCACCGAACCGGTCGAGATGACCACCGACGACTCGCTCGGCAACGCCGTCGCGCTCGACCGGTGGCGCGCCGAGCTCGGACTCCGCTACCCCTTCGAGACCGAGGATGCCGACATCCCGACGGTGTCCGGGGCGCCGTTGCGCGTCGCCGCGGACGCGCCCATGCCGTACGGGCAGCTGCCCGGGCTCGACAAGAAGGTGTCGCGGCTCATCATGGGCGTCGACAACCAGCCGGATCTCGCGCATGCGTCGGCGTTGTTCGACGCGTTCTTCGAAGCGGGCGGCAACACGTTCGACACCGCCTACATCTACGGGGACGGCGAGCTGGAGGGCCGCCTGGGCACGTGGATCCAGAACCGCGGCGTGCGCGACGACGTCGTGGTGATCACGAAGGGCGCCCACACGCCGCACTGCGATCCGGAATCCCTCACCCGTCAGCTGCTGGAATCCCTCGAGCGGCAGGGCACCGATCACGCCGACATCTATCTGATGCACCGCGACAATCCCGAGGTGCCGGTCGGCGAGTTCGTCGACGTGCTCGACGAGCACGCCCGCGCCGGGCGCATCACGGTCTTCGGCGTCTCGAACTGGACGCCGGAACGGTTCGATGCGGCGAACGAGTACGCCGCCGCCAACGGGCGGCAGTCGTTCGCGGCGTTGAGCAACCACTTCGGTCTCGCCGAGGCGTACGACGTGCCGTGGGCCGGTTGCGAGCACGTGACCGACCGCGAGTCGAAGCGCTGGCTCGAGGAGCGCGACGTGCCGCTGCTGCCGTGGAGCTCGCAGGCGCGCGGGTTCTTCACCGGGCGGGCGCGACCGGATGACCGCAGCGACGCCGAACTCGTGCGCTGCTACTACAGCGACGAGAACTTCGAGCGCCTGCGTCGCGCGGAGACCGTCGGCGCGGAGTTCGGGGTGGCGCCGACGGCGGTCGCGCTCGCGTACGTGCTGCACCAGCCGTTCCCCACGTTCCCGCTCTTCGGTCCGCGCTCGATCGCCGAGATGCGTTCCTCCATGGCGGGCCTCGGCGTCGAGCTGACGCCGCAGCAGGTGGCCTGGCTCGACCTGCGCACCGAGTGAGCCGCCGCGAGGACGCACCGGCGACCATCCTCGACGTCGCGGCGGCGGCGGGGGTGTCGCGGCAGACGGTGACGCGCGCGATGAACGACATGCCCGGCATCAGCGCGCAGACGCGGCAGCGGGTGCTCGACGCGGCACGCGACCTGCGGTACCGCCCGTCCCGATTCGGGCGCGGGCTCGTGAAGAGCGACCACCGGATGCTCGGACTGGTGATCGACGATCTCACCAACCCGTACTACCCGGAGCTCGCGTCGGCCGTCGTCGGCAATGCGGCGCGGCACGGATGGAACGTGTTGCTCGTCGACACCGTGCACGCGACCGACACGTCCGCCCTGCTGGTCGAACTGCGGGGGCAAGTGGACGCCGTGCTCGGCTACCTCAGCCAGGTGGGTCCGGATGAGGAGCAGCTGCTCGACGGCATGCCCGTCGTCGAGATCGACCCTCACGTGGTGCGCGCGGGATGGGCATCCGTCTCCCTCGATCCGGCGCCCGCCGCGCGCGAGCTCGCCGCCCACCTCGCGGCGGCCGGTGTGCGCCGGGCGGTCGTGGTCGATGTGGCGGATCGCCCGGAACCCGGTCGACGGGCCGGGATGCTGCTGTCGGCGCTCGCCGAGGTCGGCGTCGACGCCGGGCTCGTTCAGGCGCCGCTCGCGACCGCGGAGGCCGGGCTGGAAACGGTGGGCGCCGTGCTCGCCGCGGAGCCGACCCCGGACGCGATCATCGCCTTCAACGACCTCGTCGCGCTCGGCGCGCTCATGGCCTGCCGGCGGGCGGGCGTCGACGTGCCGGGGCAGGTGAGGGTCGTCGGCATCGACGGACTCAGTGCCGGCAACTGGGTCGCACCGCGGCTCACGACCCTCGCCGTGGACATGGCCGAGGTCGCCGCCCAGGCGGTCGAGCTCGCTCTCGGGCTGGTCGGGGGAGACCCGGTCGAGCACCGCACCGTCGAGCACCGACTCGTGCTGCGGGAGTCGGCCTGACCGCGCCGCTGTGGTAGTCTCGCTGGACTGGTCGCGCACTGCGCGGCCACACGCGCGAGTGGCGGAATTGGCAGACGCGCTGGCTTCAGGTGCCAGTGCCCGCAAGGGCGTGGGGGTTCAAGTCCCCCCTCGCGCACACACAGGGGTTCGTCGGTGGACGGGCCCCTTTTCGCGTTCCCGGGAGCACGCCGAAGGGCCGGCCCGCGGTGCAGCTCGCGCCGACGGGAACCACTCGACGAGTGGGCTCAACCGGGTGGCTGGGCCGCGCGTCGTGAAACGCGGTCCGTCGCGCCGGCGAGGCTCAGCACTTCGAGCAGCACGCGACGTGTCGCCGCCAGTTCTGAGGGGGTCACCCGATCCGCGAGTGCGGCGTCGATGTCGGCCCGTACCGAGCGGGCGGCATCCACGAGTTCGTTCCCCCGGTAGGTGAGCCGCACGCGCCGCACCCGATTGTCGGCGGAGTCCGGCACGCGCTCGACGTACCCGAGGCGTTCCAGTTCGGACACGTGCTTGGATGCGCCCTGCTGGGTCATGCCGAGCGTCGAGGCGAGCTCGCCGATGGTCGGCTGCTCCACCAGGAGGCGCTGGATGATGTATCCGTGGGACCGACGGGCGTCGTGACCTCGATCGCGGAGTCGGGTCATGACGAGCGACGCAGACGCGTCACCGGCGAGGCCGACGAGAGTCGCGAAGTCGAGCTGGATGTCCATGCCCTCAGTGTCTCGCGGCGAGTGCCACCCCCGAGGTCTTCTGGATCTGTGCCCACTTCTCCTCGACGTCGGAGATCGATCCGACGTTGAAGAAGGCCTGCTCGGCCACGTGGTCGAAGTCACCGCGCACGATCGCGTCGAACGACTCGATCGTGTCCTTGAGGGGGACCGTCGAGCCCTCGACACCGGTGAACTTCTTCGCCATGTAGGTGTTCTGCGAGAGGAACTGCTGGATGCGGCGCGCACGCGACACCGTGATCTTGTCCTCTTCGCTCAGCTCGTCGACACCGAGGATCGCGATGATCTCCTGCAGCTCCTTGTTCTTCTGCAGGATCTGCTTCACGCTCGTCGCGACGCGGTAGTGGTCCTCACCGATGTATCGCGGGTCGAGCAGTCGACTGCTGGATGCGAGTGGGTCGACAGCGGGGTACAGGCCCTTGGCGGCGATGTCTCTACTCAATTCGGTCGTCGCGTCGAGGTGGGCGAACGCGGTCGCCGGCGCAGGGTCGGTGTAATCGTCCGCGGGGACGAAGACGGCTTGGATGCTCGTGATGGAGTGACCGCGGGTCGAGGTGATGCGTTCCTGGAGCACACCCATCTCGTCGGCGAGGTTCGGCTGGTAGCCCACTGCGGACGGCATCCGGCCGAGCAGCGTGGAGACCTCGGAACCGGCCTGCGTGAAGCGGAAGATGTTGTCGATGAACAGCAGCACGTCCTGCTTCTGCACGTCGCGGAAGTACTCCGCCATCGTCAGCGCCGACAGGGCGACGCGCAGTCGCGTTCCCGGCGGCTCGTCCATCTGGCCGAAGACGAGGGCGGTCTTGTCGAAGACGCCCGCCTCCTCCATCTCCTGGATGAGGTCGTTGCCCTCACGGGTACGCTCGCCGACACCGGCGAACACCGACACACCACCGTGGTCCTGCGCGACGCGCTGGATCATCTCCTGGATGAGCACCGTCTTGCCGACGCCCGCACCACCGAAGAGGCCGATCTTGCCGCCGAGCACGTACGGGGTGAGCAAGTCGATGACCTTGATGCCGGTCTCGAACAGCTGGGTCTTCGACTCGAGCTGGTCGAACGCCGGGGGCTTGCGGTGGATGGGCCAGCGCTCGGTGACCTCGAGCGTCTCGCCCGGAGTGCCGTTCAGCACCTCGCCGATGACGTTGAAGACCTTGCCCTTGGTGACGTCGCCGACGGGCACCGAGATGGCCTCGCCGAGGTCGCGCACCTCCTGGCCGCGCACGAGCCCGTCGGTGGGCTTCAGCGCGATGGCGCGGACGAGGTCGTCACCCAGGTGCTGGGCGACCTCGAGCACGAGGCGCGTGCTCTGCTCGCCGATCGTGATCGTCGTCTCGAGCGCGTTGTAGATCTCGGGGATCGAGTCGTG